>CALVZR010000209.1 GCA_944372565.1 uncultured Clostridia bacterium
GTTCCGGTAGCCGAGCGTGAGAAAGCGGATCAGTTTCATAAACGCCCTGCATTTATATGTGCGTTTGGCTTTTTTCACCCCGCGGATGAGCAGAAGATCCGCCTTCCCGTCGTTCAGCGCCGCCCCGCCGTTCACGGGCATACCGCCCACCGAACGGCCGTTGAGCAGCAGCGCGAAAAAACATTCGGTTTCGTACACCTTCCCGTCCGCCTCCGCGCGCACGGGGAAAGACGCGAATTTCATCTCGTGCCGCAGCATTTCCAAAACATAAGCCAGCCTGCCGAGATACTTTTTTTCCGAGCGTTTCGCCGAATACGAACAGGGCGTGAACATCCCCGCGCTCACCTCGTACGCCGCGTAATCCTTTCCGCAAACGCGCATAACGTCCGCAGAAACGGGCGTGCCTTTTTCTAAATTTTTCACCGCGCGGCGTATGTTCCGCGGAATCCCGCAGGAGCGCGCCACGTCGTTTGCCGTGCCCGCGGGAAGATATGCCAAAAGCGGGCGGTTTTCCGCCCCGCCTACGCCGTTCAAAACCTCGTGAAACGTGCCGTCCCCGCCGGCGAAGGCGAGCACGTCGTATTTTCCGCACGCCTCGCGCGCCAGCCTTTCCATATCCCCCGGCCCGCGGGACGCCGCCGCGTCCGTTTTTCCGAAACGCCTTTCCAGCGCATTCACGACGGCAGGCAGGCGCTTTTGCACCCGTCCCTTTCCGCTCGCGGGGTTATACAAAAACAGGCAGCGCACCGTTTATCTCACCAAAAAGCCGCGCAGGGCGAGCCAGTTGAGCGAAAGCTCCACCCATTGGGCAACGTTGGGCACGATAAGGCGCGTATCGTCCCGCCCGTTCGCCGTTTCCTCGTTCGCCAGGCTGAGCCCGTGGCAGCCGTTTTGGAAAATATGCAGTTCAAACGGCACGCCCGCGGCGCGGTATGCCTGCGCCATCAGCAGGGCGTTTTCCACGGGAACGCCGTCGTCCTCCGCGGTGTGCCAGATAAAGGCGGGCGCGCTGTTCTTCGTAACGCGCTTTTCCGCGGAAAGCCTTTCCGCAAGTTTTTCGTTCTCCCCCGAAATGGTGCGTATCGAACCCTCGTGCCAGAAACGCGGATCCGCCGTGATGACGGGATAAGAAAGGATGACCGCGTCCGGGCGGGCGTTGCGCTCCCCTAAAACGGCTTTCACCTCTTTTTCCGCGAACATCGTGGCGAGCATGGCCGCGAGGTGCCCGCCCGCGGAAAAGCCGACCGCCGCGATATGTTCTTCATCCACGGAATATTTTTCGGCGTTTTCCCTGATGTACGCCACCGCCATACACGCCTCCACGAGGGGCACGGGATAGGCGGTGTGCACGGCGTATTGCAACGTGAACGACGAATATCCCTTGCTCAAAAAGCGGAGCGCCACGGGCTCTTTTTCCCTGTCCGAAAGCATCCAGTATCCCCCGCCGGGAAATACGATCATCGCGGGGCGCTTTTTCGCGGAAACCTCGTGCGTGGCGTACGGCACGTACGAAGTGAGGATGCCGCCCGCGTTTTCGCCGCGCGGCACGCCGAAATATTCGTAGAGATCCACCGTTTCGTTTATCATCTTTCTTTCCTCCCCAAAACGGAAATTTTTATACGCAAATTATATCATACGCGCGCAAATATGTCCACGAATCTGTTGAAATTTTTCCGCCGATTTGTTAAAATAAAACTATGGGATATCATATCGGAACGGCGCTCATATTGCAGGAATTCAAACCAGCGGGCGAGTGCCCCCTCTGCAGGATAGAAAAGATCGTGAACGAGAACATTCTGTTCCAGTTCCTCAACGACGCGGTGATGGAAGACGACACCCGCGCCCGCGTGAACAAGCTGGGGTTCTGCGCGGAGCATTTCGATATGCTCTTCGCGCGGCAGAACAAGCTGAGCGTGGCGCTGCAGGCCATCACGCGGACAAACACGCTCAAAAAGCACATCGCCGCAAAGGACGCGAAGAGCGCGAAAAAGGCGGCGGATACTTTAAAAAAGCTCACCTCCACCTGTATCGTGTGCGACATCGTGAACGACCATATGGTGCGCTACGCCAAAACCATCGCGCAGATGTATGCGAAAGAGCCTTCCTTCCGCGAAAAACTGCTTTCCACGAAGGGCTTTTGCATGAAGCATTACGTTTCCCTTTTGGAACACGCCTCCCTCGCGGGCGGAAAAGCGAAAGATTATCTCGCGGACCTGACCAAACTCGAAGCCGAACACCTCGACCGAATGACCGACGAACTGCAATGGTTTTGCGACAAGCACGATTACCGCAATCGGGAAAAGCCGCTCGGCTCCTCCGCCGACGCGCTCCCCCGTATCCGCGTGAAACTCTACGGCGAGAAAAAACAATAACACCCGTCGGCGGATATGGATTTCGTTTAAAAACATTGCGCGGCGCCCTTTTTGAAAAAGGGCGCCGCGCTCGTTTTTTATTTCTGCGCTTTCAGCCACGCCGCAAATTCGGCGTACGGTTCGTTTTCCAGAGCGATCTCTTTCCCCTCGAAGATTTGCGCCGCGTTTTCGCCGCAGATCTTTCCCAAAAGGGAAAACGCCTCGTTGTTGTAGTGCCACGGCTCGTAGGACATATACCGCGGATTTTGCGTGAGTTCGCCCGTCTTTCGCGTGAGCATACAAAAATACCCGCCGCCCGCGCACACCTCTTCCTGCGCCGCGAGAACGGGAAAATCCCGCTCGTCCTGCGCGAACCTGCCCACGCGGATGACGAAGAACTTTTCCAGCCCTAAATCGGCTTTCAAACTCTCGCCGAACGCTCTGAGCAAACGGGCGTATTCTTCCTTCGTGCGGCTTTCGAGCGCGTCGCTCTCCCCTTGCAGGAACACGGCAAAGCGCCTGCCCGCGTTCTCCTCCCCGATTTTTTGCGCCGCGCAAAGAAATTTTTCGGTAAGTAGACGGTAAGGCTCGCCGCCCTTCTGCCAGTAAGAAATCGTGGTGGAACCCTTCGCGGCGTGCACCGCCACCGCCCGCCTGCCCGAAGAACGGCAGTACGAATCGCAAAAATACGGCGCGAGCGAACCGCAGCCCTGCCACGCGGCGAGGAGCGCGTCGCAAAGTTCGCCCTTTCCCGCTCCGCCGCCGAAGGCGACGTTTTCCCCGACGGGGTGTTTCAGCGCCGTCAGCTCGTCTTTTAAAAACAGATATTCTTCCGCGTTTTCCACGGGTTCGTTGGGCGAGGGCAGAACGCCCGTCTGCCCCTGCATATTGCTTTGCCCCGCAAACAAGATCAGATCTTTTTTCATTTCACGCATACGGCGTATTTCGTATCCGCCGCCTCCGCTTTTTTCACTTTGCCGTTTTCGATTTCCACCGAGAGCGTGCCGCCGTCCGGCAGGCGCACGTTCTTTGCGTACAGCCTTCCGCTTTGCAGTTCCCCGCAAAGCAGGGGGCTTACCGTCACCCGCTTTTCGCCCGCGTCCGTCGAAATGCCGAAGATCACGTCGAGCACCAGTTCGATATACTGCGAAGCCGTCCAGGCATAGCGTTTCACGCCGTGCCCGCTCCCGTTGAAGGACTGCAGAAACTCCGCGTAGTTTGCGTGAAATTCCCGTACGGTGCGCCACGCGAGTTCGGCGGCGGGTTCTTTGAACCCGCTGTCTTTCAGCCCCTGCACCACGGCTTCGTTCAGAAGCGTCCACACGCTGCCGCTCCAGCTCGCGTTGTACTGATACTCCCCTTCCGTAACGGCGAACTGCTTATCGTCCTTCGCCGCCGAACATACGGGAAATTCCTTCCAGCCGAATTTCTCCCCCGTGAGCAGGGAAACCAGTCTTTTTGCCCGTTCTTCGGGCACGGCGTTTTCGCGCAGAGGCAAAAACGCCGCCGCGACGAGGAAATCCTCCCGCCTTCCCGTTTGCAGCAGATAGGGATAATACGCGCCCTTCTCCTCGTCCCAGAGATAACGGTTTACGGCGTCGGCAAGTTCCCGTTTTTCCTGTTCGAAACGTTCGGCTTCGGCGGCCTTTCCCAGCCGCCGCGCCAGCTCCGCCGCGCGGGCGAAACAAACGATCAGTTCGGAATTTGTATCGGCGGCGGCGCGCTCGCGCGATTTGCCGAGATGGGGCGGGAAAGTTTCCTCGAACACCGCGGAATAAAGCCCCGTCTTTTCGTCGAAACGCTTTTCTTTCCACCAGCCGAGATAGCGGGCGATAAGCGCATAACACCCCTCGATGAACTTCTGATCTTCGCTCTCCCGCGCGAGCAGGGCGGCAACCGAAACGATTTTCGGCAGAGAGGAAACGTCCTCGTCGTGATTTTTCACGCGGTCGTATCCCCAGAGGGGGATCCTGCCGTCCTCTTTTTGCAGGGCGAAAAAGTTTTTCATCGCGTTTTCGGCGAGCGTTCTGTTTTTCCGGCGGTATCCCACGAGCGCCACGGACGAATCGATATTCCACCAGCACGGGCCGTAAGATCCCCCGGGCGCGAAAAAAGGATAGACGCACCCCATCGCGGGCACGTCTTCTATCAGACATTCTTCGAGCACGGCGAAAGCGTCCGCAAACCCTTCCTGCGAAATGCCTTTCAGCCCGATTTCGGGAATGAAATTCTTTTCAGTCATCGATTTCTTCCTTCTTCTTCCGTTTGCGTTCTTTGTTCGTTTCCTTCACTTTTGCGCACAGAATTTTTCCGTAATGCCCGCAAAGCACGCCGATGAGCGCGCCGATCGCGGCGCCCGCCAGAACGTCCGTGAGATAGTGCACGCCGAGATACAGGCGGGAAAAGGCGATGAGCGCCGCCGCGGCGAACGACCACGCACCCTTGCCTTTATAAAAGCAGGTGAGCACCGCCGCCGCGCAGAAAGAAACCGCCGCGTGCCCCGAAGGAAAGGACCAGCCCGAAGGCAGTTTGTATTCGATTTGTTCCAAAAAAGCGAGCAGTTCTTCCGAAACGGTGAACGGCCGCGGACGGGCGACGATGTTTTTGAGCGCCAGGTTGACGACGAGAAAATCGATAATGAGCGCCGCCGCAAGCACGACGCCGCACGGACGGGTCTTCCGGAACGCGAGGAGCACCGCCGCCGCGGCGATCCAGATCGCGCCCACCTCACCCATATACGTAAACGCCAGCATCACGGCCGTAAGAAACGGCGTGTGTATGGCGGCAAGCCCTTCCAAGATTGCGATTTCCATGTCGGTTCAGATCTCCGGTTTCACGATTTTTACGGCGCGCTCGGTATCGAACAGCGCCCAGGGGAAATTTTCCTTGGGCGGCTGCACGCGGAACACCATACGCTCCTTCGCCACGGGATGCGTGAACGCGAGATGATACGCCCACAGCGCGAGGTTGCCCTTCACCGCCTTTTCCCCGCCGTAGCGCATATCCCCGAACACGGGGCAGCCGATCGAGCTCATCTGCACGCGGATCTGATGGCTCCTGCCCGTATGCAGGCGGATATCCGCCAGGCTCAGCCCTTCCTTGCGCTGCAGAATCTCGTAATCGAGTTCGGCGTATTTCGCGCCCGCCGTGGCGGCGGACGCCGTATAGACCATGTTGTTGATGGGGTTCTTTTTGAGATAGCTTTTGAGCGTATCCTTTTCCTCTCTGGGCGCGCCGACGAGCACGGCGAGATATTTCTTTTCAAAATCGCCGCCCTTCATCTGTTCAGAAAGCCGCGCCGCCGCCTTGGAACTTTTGGCGAACACCATCACGCCCCCCGTGGGACGGTCCAGCCTGTGCACCAGCCCGATATACACGTTGCCCTTTTTGCCGTACGTTTCCTTCACATACCCTTTCACCGCCGAAAGCAGGTCGAAATCCCCGCTCTCGTCTTCGCAGCACGGCATATTCTGCGGTTTGAGCACGACGATGATGTGATTGTCTTCGTATAAAATAATCAGTTCGTCCATTGCGTATCCCTCTTCGCCCGCCAGATGCCGCTGCATCCGCACGGCAGAACGATTCCCTCTTCCGTGGTCAGCCCCACTTCGTAGGCTTCCGTTTCTCCCCTCGCGCCGAAATTCAGGCGGAGGATGTTTTCCAGAACCTGCGGCTGCAGGCCGGTGGTGTACGAATTGATGAGGAAGAACAGCGGATTTTCCGAAAGCACGCCCATACAGAGTCTGACCAGCGGAAAAAGCTCGCCTTCCAGTTTCCACATCTCGCCGTTCGGTCCCCTGCCGTAACTCGGCGGGTCCATCACCACGGCGTCGTATTTTCTGCCGCGGCGGATTTCCCGCTGCACGAATTTCTTGCAGTCGTCCACGATGAAACGCACGTTCGCGTTCCCCAGCCCCGAAAGGCGGAGGTTCTCCCCCGCGCGCTCGACCATATTCTTCGCCGCGTCCACGTGGCACACGCTCGCCCCCGCCGCCGCGCAGGCAACCGTTGCGCCGCCCGTATAGGCAAAGAGGTTGAGCACGGAAATTTCCCGCCCCGCGCCCGCGATCAGGCGGCGCATCTCGTCCCAGTTCACCGCCTGTTCGGGGAAAAGCCCCGTGTGCTTGAAGCCCATCGGCTTCACCTTGAATCTGAGATCGCCGTAGGAGATGTTCCACTCCTCGGGCAGTTCTCTTTTTTTCTCCCAATATCCCCCGCCGCCGCGGCGCACGTATTTCGCCGCAAGGGAGGGATACCCGTCCAGATCTTTCGCAGCGGGCCAGATGACCTGCGGGTCGGGGCGGAGCAATACGATGTTTCCCCACCGTTCGAGTTTATATCCGTCCCCCGTGGCGATCACGGAATATTCCTTCCAGCTCGCCGCCTTCATAACTTTTCCACGGAAACGACGCACGTTTCCCCGTTGATGTCGAGTTCGCGCGTAAAGCCGCCGCCCTCGCCGAACACCACGCCCTCCGCGAGCACCGCCGCGGACACGTTCCCTTTTTCCAGCAGACGGCGGAGGCTTTCCGAAGCCGAAACGTATAGGCGGATCCTGTCGGTCACTTCAAATCCCGCGTCTTTGCGCATGGTCTGTATTTTGGAGATGAGTTCGCGCTCGTTACCCTCGTCGATGAGTTCGGGCGTGAGGGCGGTATCGAGCGCCACGGTCAGCCCGTTTTCGCTCTGCGAGGCGAATCCCTCTGGGCTTTCGGAGGAAACGAGCAGATCTTCCGCCGTAAATTCAAACGACGCGCCCTCGTACTCCGTCTGATACGTCCCCCCGTCCTTCACCGCCTTCACCACGGCGGCGGCGTCGCACGTTTCGAGGAATTTTTTCACTGCTCCCAGCTGTTTGCCGTATTTCGGCCCGAGCGTTTTGAGCTGCGGTTTGAGGGAGTATTTCACAAACCTCTCCGCGCTTTCCGCCCGCTCGACTTCCTTCACGTTGAGTTCGTCCTTCGCGATGGCGAGCATATCCCCGCTCAGATCGAATTCGCGCTCCGCGAACACATAGAGTTTTTTGAGCGGCTGGCGGTTTTTCAGCCCGCTCGCGTTGCGGCAGGCGCGGCCGAGCGCAACCACGTCCAGCACGTCCTCCATCCGGCGTTCCAGATCCTCGTCGATGCGGCTCTCGTCCGCGACGGGGAAAGAACATAAATGCACCGATTCGGGCGCGTCTTTATAAAAGGCGGGCACGAGATTCCGATAGATGCTCTCCGCCATGAAGGGCGTATAGGGCGCGAGCAGTTCGGAAAGCGTAACCAGCACGGTATAGAGCGTGGTGTACGCCGCTTTCTTGTCCTCCGTCATCCCCTTGCCCCAATAGCGTTCCCTGCCGCGGCGGACGTACCAGTTGGAAAGCTCGTCGGTAAACGCCTGGATGGCGCGGCTGCTCTCGAAGATCTTGTAATCCGCGAGATATGCGTCCGTCTTTTTCACGAGGCTGTTGAGTCTGGAAAGCACCCATTGATCCATCAGGGTGAGTTTGCAATCGTTAAGGCTGTATTCCGAGGGATCGTATCCGTCGATTTCTGCATACAGCGTGAAGAACGCATAGGTGTTCCACAGCGTGCCCATAAATTTGCGCTGCGTTTCGGAAACGGCCTCCGCCGAGAAACGGGAAGGCAGCCAGGGCGCGGAAGAGGTGTAGAAATACCAACGCACCGCGTCCGCCCCCTGCTTGTTGAGCACCGACCACGGATCCACCACGTTGCCCTTGTGCTTGCTCATCTTCACGCCGTTTTTGTCGTTCACCAGCCCCAGCACGATGCAGTTTTTGAAAGACGATTTCCCGAAGAGCAGCGTGGAGATGGTGAGCAGGGTATAAAACCAGCCGCGCGTCTGATCCACCGCCTCGGAAATGAAGTCCGCGGGGAAATGTTTTTCAAATTCTTCCTTGTTTTCAAACGGATAGTGCAGCTGCGCGAAGGGCATGGAACCGGAATCGAACCAGCAGTCGATCACCTCTTTTTCGCGCACGAAAGTGCCGCCGCATTCGCACTGCCATTTGCATTCGTCGATATACGGGCGGTGCAGTTCGATATCCCCTTCGATACGGCACAGCTCTTTCAGTTCCGCCTTGCTGCCGATCACGTGCATCCTGCCGCACTTGTTGCAGATCCACACGGGCAGCGGCGTGCCCCAGTACCGTTCGCGGGAAAGCCCCCAGTCGATCACGTTTTCGAGGAAGTTGCCCATCCTGCCGTGTTTGATGGTTTCGGGCATCCAGTTGACCGATTCGTTGGAAGCGAGCAGCCGGTCTTTCACCGCGGTTACCTTGATGAACCAGCTCGAACGGGCGTAGTACAAAAGCGGCGTGTCGCACCGCCAGCAGAACGGATAGGAATGCTCGTACAAAAGCTCTTTCACCAGCCTGCCGTCCGCCTTCATGTCCTCGATGATGAGTTTATCCGCGTCCTTGCAGAAAATGCCCGCGTATCTGCCGCAGTTTTCCGCCATACGACCGCGGTCGTCCACGAGTTTCACGAAGGGCAGGTTGTATTTTCTGCCGATTTCCGCGTCGTCCTCGCCGAACGCGGGCGCGATGTGCACGATGCCCGTGCCGTCGGTCAGCGTAACGTAGTCGCCGTTGGTCACGTAATACGCCTTTTCCTTGAACGTGCCCTCCGCAAACGGGAAGAGCGGGAGATATTCCTCCCCTTCGTATTCTTTCCCCGTCTTTACGGAGAGGATCTTGTAGTTTTCAAACAGCGTGGGGATG
>CALVZR010000210.1 GCA_944372565.1 uncultured Clostridia bacterium
TGCCAGAACGTCCGTGCCGTTATGGCAGGTGAGCACGGTAAATTCGCTGCCCGTAATCTTATACGGGTCGCCCGCGCCGTGCAAAGAGATCGCCGCGTGGTAATGGTTGCCGAATTTCTTTCCGTCCTTTTCGAGGGAAACCGGCTCGCTCCAATGCACCAGGTCGGAAGAAGTTCTCATCTCCATATAATCCGCGCAGATCTGCTTCATATTTCCGAAATTGATGGGAGAAGAAGTCATCAGCCGGCATTGCAGCAGGTCGCTGTACGCCACCCGCGCGTGCCACGCGTTGCGCACGATCGGCGTTTCCTTTCCGAAATTCCCCGCTTCGCAGAACGCGCCGTCGTAATACTTGACGAAATCCCCCATGATCCCGTCCTCGCGCTTTCTCGTGCGGGCAACGTAAACGTCGCACCCCGTCCACTCCCATTTGTCGATGTCGATGGAAATGATGTTATAAAAGAGATATAAAAAGCCGTCGTCCGCGGGATACAGCGAAAAATCCCCGCTGCCCAGCTTTATCACTCCGCCTTTCTGCCCGAGCACGTTCACGCCGTCCGGATTGAACCGTTCGGAAAAGCAAACGGTTTCCGCGGTCAGCACCCAGCGGTCGAACGTCCAGTCCCTCCCCTCGTTATCGGAGTGCATCAGCCCGACGTGGCGGAAATCGGAATCGGCTTTCGGCGTTTCGCAAAGCCCCTCCGCGTCGTACGCCGTTCCCTTGCCGTTCCAGCCCGATTCGTTGTGAAAAAAGCAGAAAAAGCGGTTGGTCACGGGGCAGATGTACAGCCCGAACGGCCACACGGAGCCGCGAGCTTTCACGCCCTCTGGATAGCGGATGCCGGAAAACGCGTAATCGGCGTGCCCCACGCAGAAATTGAGCGAAATGGGGTAAACCTGTTTCATATCGGAAAGATCGTTGCCGCAGAACATACCGATGTGCCCGGCATGGGAATGCCCCGCGATCGCCCAGAGCCGCCCCGCGGCGTCGCGGCAGAACGGCACCGTGCCGTCCTGATACACCCCGATCTCGTTGAGAAACGGGCTCTTATACGTTTCGCCGATTGTAATCTTCTTGTCTTTGAGTTTGTTCATCGTTTTTTCTCCCTGCCGCTATTATACCGAAATCAAAAGCGAAAAGCAATCGTTCTCCCGAAAAAAATTTTCCCGTTACCGCGTTTTTTCGCCCTGCGGTTCTTCCTGCGGCGCGGGCGCGGGTTTCGCCCGCCTCCGCCTGTCCGAAACCGCGCAGAAAATCACGCCCGGCACGGCGACGGCCGCCTGCGAAACGGGGTTGGCTATCCACAACCCGTCCAGCCCCAGCCACAGCGGCAGAAAAGCGGCGAAAAGCGTGAGGAGAATAACTTCCCCGTAAACCGTAATGTAAGCGAACGCATTGCTCTTCACCGAATAAAAATACGCCGTGCAGATCCTGCTCACCGAGGCGAAGAGCACGCCCACGCCGAAGATCGGAAAGGCGTGCGCGGCGATGGCGGCGGCGTCCTCCCCCGCGCCGAACGCGGCGGGAATGAGATCTTTGGTGAAAAACAGCGCGACAAACAGCGCGATCGCGGCGACGGCCGACGTAACGAAGGCGTATCGGCGCACGGCGAGCGCGTCCTTTTCGTTATTTTCGCCGTAACAGCGGCTGATGAGCGGCTGCGCGCCGTCGCCGATGCCCTGCAGAATGAGCAGCAGCGCGAAATAGACGTAGGCGATGACCGCGTAAGCCGCCACGGCGGGATCGCCGCCGTGATCGTAGGCGAAACGGTTCATCACCACCACCCCGATATTGGGGCACAGCGTGATGCCGAAGGGCGAAAGCCCCACCCGCACGATGCCGCCGAAATCGCGGAAAGAAAAGCGGAATTTGCCGCCGCCCCGCTTTTTTAAGATCAGCCACACGGCGCAGGGAACGACCGTTACCGCCTGCGCGATGATGGTGGCGAGCGCCGCGCCGAAGAGCTGTTTTCCCAGCACCTGCACGAACAGCCAGTCGAGCACGATATTCGTGATAAATCCCGAAACCTGCGCCCCCATCGCGAGGACGGACCTGCCGTAGTTTCGCAATACGGGGATCAGCCCGGTGGAAAACACCTGAAACGCCGCGCCGTATAAAATGACGCGGATATATTCGCTCGATTTTTCGTGCACTTCCCCGTATGCGCCGAAGGCGTGCAGCACGGGCGGATAGACGAGCAACAAAAGCGCGGTGAAAAACACCGACGCCGCGGCGAGGAAGATGAGGGTAACGCACAGAAATTTCCGTTCGCGGGCGGGATCGCCGCTCCCGATGCTCATGGAAATGAACACCGAGCCGCCGATGCCGATGCCCGTTCCGAGCGACTGCACGAGCGCCACGAGCGGATAGGCGATGTTGATGGCGGCGAGCCCCGAATCCCCCACGTTGCGCCCCACGAAGAACGCGTCCACCATAGTATAAAGCCCGCAGAACAAAAATGCGATCATCGAGGGGATCACATAGCGGAAAAATGTCTTTTTCATTGCAAAAACTCCGAAAAAATGTTATACTCTTGTCAATGCCACGATATTATAAACCTTAAAGCTACTTTAATGTCAAGCCGAATGCGCAAATATTTTCCGCAAAGCGGAGATTTTTTGCGCGGGCTCAAAAAAAGGAGGAACAGATGGCGAAAAAGGACACGCTTTCCGCGGTGGCGGAAAACTACGGGGTGAGCGCCTCCGCGCTGCGGTTCTGGGAAAAGGAGGGGCTGCTGCGTTTCGAGCGCGACAAGGAAAACAATTACAGAACGCCCACGCCCTCCGTGCTCGCCGACCTTTGGGAAATTCTGCTCTTAAAGAGCCTTTCTTTTTCCAACGAGCAGATCAAAAACGCCCTCCGCGCCGAGGCGGACGATCTGAAAGCCCTGCTCGAAGGCAGCGAACGGAGCGTGAAAAAGGAGATCGCCCGCCTGAAAAAGTCGCTCGATTTGCTGGAGAGAAAAAAGCGCAAGCTCGCGCTTTTTTACGAACTGCACGAAAGAGATCTGCAACTGTGCGAAAAAAAGGAACTTCTCGCCCTGCCCTATGCGGAAACGACGCGGGAGATCGCGGAATATCTCATCCGCCGCGAGGACGAAAACGCCTCCTATATCCGCCGCGGGCAAAGCCCCGTTTACGCGCTCGTGCCGGACGAAAAGGGCTTTTCGGAGCGCATGGGGCGCGCGCCCCGCTCTCTCCCCTGCATATACGGCC
>CALVZR010000211.1 GCA_944372565.1 uncultured Clostridia bacterium
GTCCCCGCAGGAGTTGCCCATCGCGTGGGTATATTCGCACAAAACGAGCGGGCGGCTTTCGTTTTCGGGAAAATCTTTCACATATTCCACGGGGGGATACATACGGCTGCACATATCCAAAAGCCCGCCGTCGCGGTATTCGCCGAGCACGCTGTCCCACGCGGCTTCGTAGTGGAGCGGGCGGGAAGGATCTGCCTTTTTGAGGGCTTTCGCCGCTGCCGCCGTGCCCCGCCCCCAGCCCGATTCGTTGCCGAGCGACCAGATGAGCACGGAGGGGCGGTTTTTATCCCGCGCGAACATACGCAGATTGCGCTCTACGATCTGTTCTTCAAACCGCTCGTCGTCCACGATTTCGGGAAACAGCGAGCCGTGCCAGCCGGGCAGCTGGTTCAGCGTGCCGTGCGTTTCCAGATCCGCCTCTTCGAGCAGATAGACGCCCGCCTCGTCGCAGAGTTTTGCAAAGCGGGGCGCGGGCGGATAGTGGCTGGTGCGGACGGCGTTCGCGTTCATCGCCCTGATCATGGCGATATCTTTTTTCATATCCTCTTCGGTTTCCGCATAGGCGTTCACCGTGAAGGAATGGCGGTTGACTCCCTTGAACTTCACGGGTTTTCCGTTGAGCAGAATCACCCCGTTTTTTACGGCGATCTTCCTTACGCCCGCCTTTTCGCGGATGATCTCCCCCGCGCATTCGATGCAAAGATCGTATAATTCGGGCGCTTCGGCGTTCCAGAGTTTTACGTTTTCGATCGCGAAACGCGCCTTTTTCCCCTCCGCGTAGCCGAGTTCCCGCCCGCGGTAGGAAAGCGAAAAACGGCACGCCCTGTCCGCTTCGACCGCAATATAGCCCGTTTTTCCCCTATAATCGGAGGTAACGGACAAATCCTTCACCTGCCCTTCGGGGCGGCGGAGGATATACACGTCGCGGAAAATGCCCGAAAAGCGGAGTTTATCCTGGTCTTCGAGATAACTCGCCGCGCACCATTTGAACACGACGACCTGCAGCGCGTTGGCGCCCTCGCGGAGTTTTTCCGTGATATCGAACTCGCAGGGCGAATGGCTGATGGTGGAATACCCCGCGAATTCCCCGTTCACGAAGAGATAATAGCAGCTGTCCACCCCCTCGAAAACGATATAATATCTGCCGCTTTTGCCGCGCACTTCGTATTCGCGCGAATAGATGCCGCAGGGATTTTTTTTCAGGATATAAGGCGGGCGGTACGGGAAAGGATAGCGGGTGTTGGTATATTGCTTTTCCCCGTATCCGTACATCTGCCAGCAGGAAGGCACGTCGATCTCCGCGGTCGGCGCGGCGGAGAGATCGGCTTTCTTTCCGTCCTCGAAATAGGCGAATTTCCACTTGTTCAGGAGAATTTTTTCGCCGTTTTCGATCTCGTAATACGCCCGCGGCGGCTCGTTGCCCACGGAAACGACAAGGCTTTCGTGTAAATCGAATTTCATTTTCCTTTCCTCTGTTCGTCAAGTTTTTCCGCGCGCAAAGCGCGCTGATTTTATTATACCGTATTTTAGGCGAAAGTCAATCCCTTTTTTTTATTTTGGGAAAAGTTTTTAAGAAACTTTACTCCCATTCAAAATTATCCCGAAGAAATTTCTGCGCTTCCAATCCGATCGCCAGCCCTAAGGAAAACGCAAACATCTTTTCCCTGTCTGCAATATGGCATTCCGTTTCTTCCAACGCCCATTCGTAATCGAGCAGTTTTTTCTTCTGCTCCTCGCTCAATCCGTTGCGCAATACTTTGCGCAGTTCGCTCTGTTTTTCATCGAGCCGTATCTCTTCCACATCGGGGCGGCGCGTGCTCATCCCGACGATTTCCAACAGCCGCAACATCGTCAACATTTTTCTTTTCTCCTTTTTTCTTTTCAGTATATACTAACATTTTGCCAAAGTCAAGAAAATATACTAATTTTTTGCAGTTCATTATAATTTCTGGCAAATTGTTGGTATAATGAAAATATGAACAGTTTTGCACACAGTTTGAAAACTTTGCTCGAAGAACAGAAAACCGACGTTAAAACGCTGCAAAAACATCTCGGATTTTCGAGCAGTTCTTCCATTTATAAATGGCTGAAAGGGCAAACGGGGATACGGCTCGACACGGCTGTAAAAATCGCAGATTTTTTCAACTGCTCTTTGGATTTTCTGCTGGCGGGAAAGGAAGATTACGAAAAAGAGGGAAAATACAAACCCTGTCCCCCGTTCGGCAAACACCTGAAAAAACTCCTCGACGAAAAAGGCGTTTCGCAATATAACATTGCCAAAAACACGAGCATCAAGGGGGCGCATTTATATATGTGGCTCCACGCAAACCGTTATCCGCAGGCGGATTCCGCGATTCTTCTCGCAAATTACCTCGGCGTTTCGCTCGACTGCCTCGCGGGAAGAGAATAAGTTTCAGGTATACTCCGCCGCGCGGCGGGAAAACGGCATAAAAAAGAGGGCGCTCCGTTCCGGGCGCCCTCTTTTTTTCCTTACTTGTTGATTTCTTCTTTCAAAGCCTTGCCGGGCTTGAACGAAGGCACGTTGCACGCCGCGATGGTGATCTTCTCGCCCGTGGCGGGATTCACGCCCTCTTTCTCCGCGCGTTTCTTCGCTTCGAAAGTGCCGAATCCGACGAGCTGCAGCTTATCGCCGTTCGCCATCACCTCTTTCACGTTCGAAACGAACGCTTCGAGGAACTTTTCGGCGTCCGCCTTTTTCAGACCGGTGTCCGCCGCGAGCTTTGCAACAAATTCGTTCTTGTTCATTGGTTACATCCTCCATACATAAATGAGTTATTTTTATTTTAACATATAGCGGCGGAGATTGCAACCCTTTTTCCAAAATTCCCGAAAAATAACTTGCTTTTTTGCTGCTTTCCGCCCGTTTTTGACCTTTTTTCTCCGAACGGGGATAAAAAAAGGCCCGGCATTTCCGCCGGACCCCGAAAAAAATCCGCTTTTTATTTTTTCATGCCTTCTTCCACCGCGACCGCGATCGCCACGCTCGCGCCCACCATCGGGTTGTTGCCCATACCGATGAGCCCCATCATTTCCACGTGCGCGGGAACGGACGAGGAACCGGCAAACTGCGCGTCGGAGTGCATTCTGCCCATGGTGTCCGTCATACCGTAGCTCGCGGGGCCCGCAGCCATGTTGTCCGGGTGCAGCGTTCTGCCCGTGCCGCCGCCGCTCGCGACCGAGAAGTATTTCTTCCCGTTCTCGATGGCCCACTTCTTGTAGGTGCCCGCAACGGGGTGCTGGAAACGCGTGGGGTTGGTGGAGTTGCCCGTGATGGAAACGTCCACCGATTCGTGGCGCATAATCGCCACGCCCTCGTTCACGTCGTCCGCGCCGTAGCACTTCACCTTTGCCCTGTCGCCGTCGGAATAAGCGGTTTCCTTCACGATCTTGAGCTCGCCGGTGTAGTAATCGTATTTGGTCTGCACATAG
>CALVZR010000212.1 GCA_944372565.1 uncultured Clostridia bacterium
GTCCGCGGGCTGCTCAGAGACGGGTTCGGCCTCGTTCTTGCGCGCACCGTGCTCATCAAGCGCGCCGTGGGGCTGAGCGCCGTATTCATTCTGTTGTCGGTGATCCTGCAGCCGGTGATTCACCTCATCGTGTTTCAGCTCACGCTTAAACTCTTCGCGGCGCTCACCGAGCCCGTGGGCGACAGCAGGATCTCAGGCTTTCTCGCGGCGGTTTCCAAATCGACGGGGTATCTGCTCGCCGTCGTGCTCGCCGTGGGGCTGATGATGTTTATTTCCTTTTTATTGCTGATTATTTCGGCAAACGCATTTATCTGAGTATGAAAGAATATATATTAAGTATCGTGAGCGTGATCCTGCTCACCGCGGCGGTGGGCGTTATCCTTCCGGAAGGAAAAACGGGGCAGTTCGTCAAGGGTATTTTCGCCGTGGCGACCCTCGTCGTCATCCTTACCCCGCTTGCAAACCTCGGCGCGAGCGAGCCCGCCTTCGATTTTCCGGAGAGCGCGGAAACGGCTTACGACGAGGGCTATCTCGATTATATTTACGATAAGCGGTGCGAAAGCTACGAAACCGCGCTCGAAGCCTATATCGGGGAACAAGGCTGCGAGGGGGAAGCGGAAGTATGCTACGGACTCGACGATCACGAATTTTTTGTGACGAAGGTGATCATAAATTTGAAAATTTCCGGAATATCCGACGAGGACGAGCATATATATATAATGTCGCAGATTCAGAAAACCGCGGCGGAATACTGCAATGTAGAAGAAGACAAGGTGCAAATTCATGAAATTTTTACAGAAACTTAAAGGAAGCAAAACGGCGGAATACATTTTTCTCGGCATCATTTCCGTGGCGGTGATCGCCGTGCTCGCCGTATCTTTTACGGGAACGCCAAAAACGGAGGCATACGACGGGGATGAAACCATCGCATACGTGAAGGACTTGGAAAACAGGCTGGAAAAAACCCTTTCCGCAGTGAACGGGGCGGGAAACGTATCGGTGGTCACCACCGTGGAATCGGGAAAGGAAACTGTCCTCGCGGAGGAAACGGTAACCGTAACCGATGAAAACGGCAGAACCACAACCACGAGTTCGCCCGTATTGATCAACGGAAAACCCTTCGTTCTGAAGGAAAATTATCCGAAAGTCGTCGGGGTGTTAATAGTGGCGCAGGGAGCAGACAGCATCAGCGTGATGAGAAATCTTCAGCAGGCTGCGGTGTCCCTTTTGAACATAGAGCCGAGCCGGATAGAGATTCTGGCAATGAATTGAAAGGAGAGAAAAAAATGTCGAAGAAGAAAAAAATCATCATTTTGTCGTGCATGATCGCACTGCTCGCCGTAACCGCCGTGTTCAATTTCGTGCTCACCGGCATGAACCTCGGCGGAAACGACACCGAACCCGTTTCCGCAGCCAACTACTTCTCGCAGTACCGCATGGAGAGGATGAGCACGAGGAACGAAGAGCTTTTGCAGCTCGACGCCATCATCGAGGCCGCCGAGGAAGGTTCCCAGGAAAAGAGCGACGCGCTTTCGATGAAACTCGAACTCACCGAGATCACCGAACAGGAACTTCTGCTCGAAAGCCTCATCAAAGCGCAGGGATTCGAGGACAGCGTGGTTACCATCGGGCTGAATTCGGATAACGTAAACGTCATCGTCAAGACGGACGAACTCACGCAGGTGGACGCCATCAAAATCTATTCCGTCGTCAGCGACGAGATCAACGCAGCGCCCGAAAATGTAAAAATTATCCCCATTTCGTAAAAAAACACTATGCAAAACGAATAATTTGTGGTAAAATATGTACAAGAATAAACGAGGAGTTTTCCGATGGCATATTTTAAGCACGTTCCCGAAGGCGATAACGGTAAAATCATCTACAACCGCAGCATCGTAAACGGCATCGTTTTGCTGGCGATTTCCGAAATAGAAGGCGTGGAGGCGGCAACCGCCGGCTCCGTAAAAAAACGCCGCGGCAAGAACGCGAAGCGGTCTGTACGGGTAACCTACACGAAGAACGGCATGGACGTCGATGTGTTCGTGAAGATCAACCAGAACGCTTCCGTTTCCGATATGGCGTTCAAGATCCAGGAAAACATCAAGCACAACGTGGAGGCGATGACGGAATACCGCCTCAACAAAATCAACGTGCGGGTTTCGGGCGTCATCTTCGACGAAGAACCCGCAGCAACCATCTGAATGAAAAAACGTAGAAATGCCGCAAAAACCGTTTGCGGTGTTTCGGCGTTTAAAAGGAACACTATGAGAAGCACAGCGAGAGAAGCCGTTTTCAAATATCTATACGCGAAGGCATTCAACAAAGATCTGCCCGCGGATTTTTTCAAAGGGCTCTTAAAAGACGGCGTCACCGACGACGACCGCCTTTTTGCCGAAAAACTGATCAAAACAGTGGAGGACAACGAGGAGGAGATCGAGAGCATCATCGCCTCGCGCGCGAAGGACTATTCGATAGACCGCATTTTCCCGGCGGATAAATGCGCCCTCGCCATCGGCGTGGCGGAGATCAGATACTGTCCGGAAATCCCCGCCGCCGTCGCCATAGACCAAGCCGTTTCCCTCGCGGCAAAATATTCCGCGGAAAAGAGTATGTCCTTTGTGAACGGCATACTCGCGGCAGTGAACGAAACGAAAAAGGAGCAGGATGTATGAGCGCGAAAATCATAGACGGCAAAGCGCTGTCTGCCAGAACAAGAGAGGAATTGAAGGAAAAAACGACGGCTTTCGAGCAAAAATACGGCAGGAAAGTGTGCCTTGCCGTGGTGCTGGTGGGCAACGACCCTGCATCGGAAGTGTACGTGCGCAATAAGATACGCGGCTGCGAGGCGACGAACATCAAACCGCTTGCCTATCGTCTGCCCGAAGAAACCACGCAAAAAGAGGCGGAAGAACTCGTGCGGGCGCTCGCCGAAGACGACGGGGTGGACGGCATTTTGGTGCAGCTGCCGCTGCCCGCGGGGCTGGACGAAATCAGGCTGCTCGAACTCATCCCGCCCGAAAAGGACGTGGACGGATTCCATCCCGTAAACGTGGGGAATCTGCTGTTGGGGCGGGAGACCGTGGCGTCCTGCACGCCGATGGGCGTGATGACTATGCTGCACGACGAAAACATTGAAATCTGCGGCAAACACGCCGTGATCGTGGGGCGCAGCAATATCGTGGGCAAGCCGATGGCGGCGCTCCTTCTGCGGGAAAGCGCCACGGTAACGATCTGCCACAGCAAGACGAAGAACTTGAAAGACATCTGCAAACAGGCGGATATTCTCGTCGCGGCCATCGGAAAGGCGGAATTCATCACCGCCGATATGGTGAAGGAGGGAGCCGTCGTCATCGATGTCGGCATCAACCGCGTAGACGGCAAACTGAAAGGCGACGTCGATTTTGAAAACGTGAAGGAAAAGGCGTCTTACATCACGCCCGTTCCCGGCGGCGTGGGGCCGATGACCATCACCACGCTTTTGGAAAACACCTGCCTTTGCGCCGAGAGGAGAGAGAATGCGAAAAATAGATAAGATCTACGGGGAGTTTCTCTCGTATTTCGAAGAGGGGCTGCACGATTGGCTGAGTTCCTTTCACGCGGAGTCCCCGTCGCTGTTCGAGGCGATGAAATACAGTATGGAAGCGGGCGGCAAGCGCATCCGCCCCGTGCTGCTACTCGCGGCGAACGAAATGCTCGGCGGAGAACGGGAAGAGGCTCTGCCCTTCGCCATAGCCGTGGAAATGATTCATACTTATTCGCTTATTCACGACGATCTTCCCGCGATGGATAACGACGATTTCCGCCGCGGCAAGCCTTCCAATCATAAAAAATTCGGGGAAGGGCTGGCGATTTTGGCGGGCGACGGGCTGCTGAGCCTCGCCTTCGAACTCTGTCTCGACAGCGTGAACGGCGAAAATTCCCTCAAAGCCGCGCGCATTCTGGCGCACGCCGCGGGCGTGAACGGTATGGTTGCGGGGCAGACCGCGGATCTGGAAAGCGAGCGGGGCGAAACGGTTTCGGAAAGCGCGCTTTCGTTCATCATCGAAAACAAAACCGCGAAGATGATCT
>CALVZR010000213.1 GCA_944372565.1 uncultured Clostridia bacterium
GGGGTTTGCGGGCGGGGGGTTTTCCGTGTATTCGCTCGTAGCGATGCGGAGGAGGTTGCGGTCGTGGTCGAACAGACATTCCGCGAGCGCCGTGGAAAGTTCGGTTTTGCCCACGCCCGTAGGTCCCACGAAGATAAAACTGCCGAGCGGGCGGTTGGCGTCGTTCAGCCCCGCGCGCGCCCGCCGTATGGCGCGGCTCACGGCCTTCACCGCCTCTTCCTGCCCGATCACCCGCTTTCTCAGCTCTTCTTCCAGGCGGAGGAAACGCTCCGCTTCCGATTCGGTGAGTTTTGCGGCGGGAATGCCCGTCTGCGCGGCGACGATCTTCGCCACATCGTCTTTATGGATTTCCAGATTGGTTTTCAGGCGGATTTCCTCCTGCCTGTCGCGGATTTTATCCAGTTCCGCGGAGAACGTGGCGATGGCCTTTTCCTGCCGCGCCCTGCCCGCTTCGTCCCCGTGACGCACCGCCTCGTTCCGAAGCATATTCGCTTTATTCAGCTCCCTCTCCTTTTCCCGCACGGCCTCGGGCAGATTGTAGCTGTCCAGCCGCACGCGGGAGGCCGCCTCGTCGATGAGGTCGATGGCTTTATCGGGGAGAAAACGGTCGGTGATATAGCGTTCCGAAAGGGTAACGGCGGCCTCGATGGCGTCGTCGCAGATGCTCACCTTATGGTGCGCCTCGTAGCGGTCGCGCAGCCCTTTTAAGATCTCCACGCTCTCTTCCGCGCTGGGCGCGTCCACCAGAATGGGCTGGAAACGCCGTTCGAGCGCGGGATCTTTTTCGATATATTTGCGGTATTCGTCTATGGTGGTCGCGCCGATGGTCTGCAATTCCCCGCGGGAAAGCATTGGTTTCAAGATGTTGGCGGCGTCCATATTGCCGTCGCCCGAAGCGCCCGCGCCCACGATGTTGTGGATCTCGTCGATAAAGAGGATGATGTTGCCGTCGTCGTGCACGGCGGAAACGATCTTTTTGAGCCGCTCTTCAAAATCCCCGCGGTAGCGGCTGCCCGCGAGCAGCCCCGCCATATCGAGGGAAAACACCGTTTTGCCCGCCAGAAGTTCGGGCACCGCCCCCCGCACGATGGCCTGCGCCAGCCCTTCCACCACGGCGCTCTTGCCCACGCCCGGCTCGCCGATGAGCACGGGATTGTTTTTGCTGCGCCGCGTGAGGATCTGGATGATGCGGTCGATCTCCTTTTTCCTGCCGATCACGGGATCGAGCTTGCCGCGCCGCGCCCGCTCGGTCATATCCACGCCGAATTCGGAAAGTTCTTTCAGGTGCGCCGCCGTTTTCTGCTGCGCGGGTTGTTCTTTTTCCTCGGCGTAATCGTTTTCCGGCTCGATCTTTTCTTCGAGCTGTTCGATCATAGAGTCGATATCCGTGCCGAGCTGTTTTAAGATACGCACGGCGAGGCTGTCGCCCACGCTTAAAATGGACAAGAGCAGATGTTCCGTGCTGATGGTGAAGGACGAGCGGGAATTCGCCGCAAATTCCATCGCGCGCATGAGCATATTTTTGGCGCGCGGGGTGAGCCCCACGATATTGCACGTTTTATCCACGCTCTTTTCCAGATAATACGCATAGCGTTTCAGATCGACGCCGGCGTTGTTCAAAATGGTTTTCGCCACCCCCTCCGAGGCGCTCAAAAGCCCGTAGAGAAAGTGTTCGCTCCCGATATACGTGCAGCCGTAGCGGGAGGAAATCCTCTGCGCCTCGCGGAACGCCTTCTGGGCGTTGGTGGAAAATTTTTCCTCGAAACTGTTGTCCATCAAACGTCTCCCCTGATTTTTTTGAGCGAATGCCGCACGAAATCCGCGCGGTAATAATCCCGCTCCTGTTCGGACATCTCCTTGCCGTAGCGCACGCACAGGTTCGCGGGGCGCGCGGTAATGGTCATATCGTCGATCGCCTGCGGGTTTTCAAAACGGAAAAAACCCAGAGAAATCCCCAGCTTCACGCTGGAAACGTACCCGAGATATTCGCCGTAGCCGAGCAGCACGGAATTTTCCAGAATGCCCAGCGCGCGGCGGCATTTGTTCTCCGTTTCGAGCATAATGGGCGCATAGAAGGTTTCCATGGTGTCCCGCTCGCACTTGCACACGCGCAGCACCGCGTCTTCCACGCCCGAAATGATCTCCCGCTCGCTCACGCCCAGCGTAACTTCGTTGCTGATCTGGTAGAGGTTGCCCTCCGCCTTGCTGCCCTCCCCGTACGCGCCGCGCACGGTAAGCCCCAGTTTTTCGATCTCCGCCGCCACCTCTTTCAGCCTGCCGCTCTCCGTGAGTGCGGGCAGAAAGAGCATAACCGAGGCGCGCAGCCCCGTGCCGAGATTGGTGGGGCAGGCGGTGAGATAGCCCAGCCTTTCGTCGAAGGCGAATTCCATCGATTTGGAAAGTTCGTCGTCCAGCCTGTCGAGCCGCTTATAACATTCGGTAAGCGTGAACCCGCGCATAAAGCACTGTTCGCGCAGCACGTCCTCTTCGTGGATCATCACCGAAAGGCTTTCGTCCGCGTTGATGAGCACCGCGGCGTATTCCGCGTTGTCCACGAGCGCGGCGCTCACGAGGTGTTTCTCTTTCAGCGCCTCCCGCCGCCCCGGCGGCATAAGAGAAAGATAGTAAAGGCGGAAATCGTCCTCCCGCGCGGCGGCCTTCGCCGCGCTCTTCACGATCTCCGAAGCCTGGCGCTTGTCTTTCACGCTGAACGGCACGCCCTTTAAGTTGCGCGCCAGCCGCACGCGCGTGAGAACGATATTGTTATCGGAAAGTTCCGGCCTGTAATCCATCAGCGCAGCCCCCTGCGGGAGAGTTCGTATTGCAGCTGGCGGATCTCCTCGTCGAGCTCGGAAGCCTCTTCAAAACGCCCTTCGAGCATGGCGGACTCTTTGTCCGCGAGCAGGTTTTTGTATTCGCAGAGAAGTTCCCTGTCGAGATCCCCCACTTTCGGCACCTTGCCCGTATGGCGCGTTTTCCCCTGCATCTTTCGGATGACGGGTTCGAGTTCGGCGCGGAAAACGCGGTAGCAGTTCTCGCAGCCGAGCATGGACGTTTTATAAAATTGTTCCCAGCTCGTGCCGCATTTGTCGCACCGTTTCATCCCTTATTCCCCGCCTCTTTCAACAGCCTTTGCACGCATTTTTCCGCGTTTTTATATATCGTTTGTATGTCTTCTCCGATATTGTAAACGCCGTTTTCGTAAGCGATATTTCCGCCCGCCACGGTCATGAGCACGGCGGAGGTATCCGCCGAAAACACCAGCCCCTTGCCGATTTCCGAAAGGGGACGCATGCAGGGCGCGTTCAGATCGACGAGAACGATATCCGCGTCCTTCCCCGCGGCGAGTTCGCCGCCGTTGAAGCCGAGCGCCTTATATCCGTTTACGGTTGCGGCGGCAAGCGCTTCTTCCGCGGGAACGGCGGCGGCGTCCTTCATCCGCTCTTTTTGCAGACAGCTGAAAAGATACATCTCGCGGAACATGGAAAGCGCGTTGTTGCTCGCCGCGCCGTCCGTGCCGAGCGCCGTGTTCACGCCGTGCTGCAACAGCGAATATATCGGCGCGACGCCGCTCGCGAGCTTCAGATTGCTCGAAGGGTTGCTCGCCACGGTAACGCCCTTGTCCGCGAGCAGGGCGATATCCGTCTTTTCGAGATAGGTGCCGTGCGCGATGATCCCGCCGCAGTCGAAAAATCCGATTTTATGGAGATACTCCACGGGGGAAAGATTGCGCCGCACGCTGCACTCCCCCACTTCGCGCAGGGTTTCCGCGCAGTGGATATAGGTGGGCGCGCCGTATTTCACCGCGAGATCCGCCGTGCCTTCGAGCAGTTTGTCGCTGCACGTATATTCGGCGTGCAGGCCGATCACGTATTTCAGCCGCGCGTCCTTCGCGGTCTTTTCCCGATAGGAAAGATAACTGTTTTCGATGTGTTCCAGGCTCTCTTCCGCGCCGCCGCCGATGTCGTTTTCGCCCGAACACATCGCCGCCGCCAGCCCCGCGCGGCGCAAAACTTTCGCCGCCGTGTCGCGGAAAAAATACATATCCGCCGCGGCCGTTATGCCGCCGCGCACGTATTCCGCCGCGGCGAGCAGCGTGCCCCAGTAAATATCCTCTTCCGTCAGGTGGTCTTCCAGCGGAAAAATCCTGTTATAGAGCCATTCCTGCAGGGGAAGGTCGTCCGCGACGCCGCGGAACAGCGTCATCGCGGAATGGGCGTGCGCGTTGCAGAATCCCGGCATGAGGAGATTGCCGCCGCAGTCCTTCACGAGATCGGCCTCAAACGGCTTTTCCCTGCCTGCATACACGATTTTTTCCCCGTCGATATGTACTTCCCCTTTCACGGATTTCGCGCCCGCCTTTTTCAAAAGGAGCGCGTTTTTCAGCCTGATTTTCATAAATCCTTTCCGATCTCCGAAACGATTTGCCGCATCGCCGCGCCGATATGCTCATCCCGCAGGGCAAATTCCAGATTGGCCCGCACATAGCCCAGCCTGTCGCCCACGTCGTAGCGCCTGCCTTCAAATTCCGTAGCCGCGATTTTCCCCTTCGCCGCCATATTCGCGAAAGCTTCCGTGAGCACGAGTTCGCTGCCGTGCATTTTCAGGGCGCGGATCTCGTCGAACACGCAGGGATCGACCGCGTATCTGCCGATCACCGCGTAATCCGAAAGTTTTTCCGAAAGCGCGGGCTTTTCTTTGAGTCCGTAAACTTCTTTCACGTCGCCGTCCTTTAAGATGCCGAGGTTGCCGTATTTGGAAATGTCCTCTCCCGCAACGCGCATGGCGGCGATGACCGTTTTCCCCGTCTGTTCATATACTTCGCACAAACGTCGCACGCACGGTTTTTCGCCCTCGCCCGCATATAAGATTTCGTCGCCGAGCAGCAGGGCGAAGGGTTCGTTTCCGATCGCCTCCTCCGCGCACAAAAGCGCGCCCGCGATGCCGTTCATTTCCTTCTGAACGACGAAACGCACCTTCACGCGGGAAGAAATGCGTTCGAGCGTGCGCAAAATTTCCTCTTTGCCGTCCGCGCGCAGCCTGTTTTCCAGTTCCTTATCCGGCGCGAAATGCCGTTCGATCACCTCGGCGTTGTGTCCGACGATGAGGATGACCTCTTCAAGATCAGCCGCGCAAGCCTCGTTTATGATGTAATCG
>CALVZR010000214.1 GCA_944372565.1 uncultured Clostridia bacterium
GTTTTTTATCGTCGTAAAACTGATACACGCTGTTGAACACCGCGTACATCAGCCCGGTTTTCTGGTACATTTCGGAAAACGGCATAAGCGCGTGCGCCTCTTCCGCCGCCGCGGCGGTGCGCTTGTCGCGATAGGCGTAGCAGGGAAAGATCTCCTTATCCCCTTTCATCAGAACGTAATCCACGCCCCAGGTATCGATCGCCACGCTTTCGATGGCGCCGTATTTTGCGAACGCCGCTTTCAGCCCCGCCTTGATATGCAGAAAGAGCGAGCGCACGTCCCACACGAGCCGCCCGTTCTGCTCTATCGCGCCGTTGGGGAAGCGGTACACTTCCTCCGTTTTTATCTCTCCGTTTTCCTTCCAGCCCGCGATGTGCCGCCCGCTCGAAGCGCCGAGGTCTATCGCCAGATAAATTTTCATGTTCGCTCCCTCTTTTTCAGACACCTTCATTGTATATGATTTCGGCTGTTTTGTCAAAAATTTTGCCGCATTTTCCGAGAGAATTTTTTCTGAAAAACGTCCGCCCCGCGCGGCGCCGCCGCGCGGGGCGGAACGAAACCTAACGCACGGGCGTATAGTCGATTTCCGAAAGGATATCCGTCGCCTCCAGCTTAAAGATCACGGGGCGCAGCCCGTCGTTGCAGCACACGATCGCCGTGCCGGGTTAGCGGATCCAGTCCCCGTAATAAAAAACATCCTTCACGCCGTGGGCGAGGGCGAACAGGTTTTAAGTACCGTAATTTTTACCTTGTTCATCGACAGGGTCCCTCCGATCACGCTTTCGCGATCTTTTTGTACGCCTCGTAATACTTATCGCCCAGAATATGCTGGGACTCGCGGCAGAAGTGAATGTTGTCCCCGTTCTCCGTCTTTTGGTTGTTGCTCAAAAGCCCGCCCGTTTCCACGAACGCGCCCTTTTCCGCGGCGCACACGTCCCTCGTGCCCGCGAGCACGGCGTCGCAGGGCTCTTTGTTCTGCAGATACCATTCGTCGCAGAATCCCGCGGCGATGAAGGGCAGGTTTTTCAGCCCGTATTTTTGTTTGAAATCCTCCAGCATACAGGAGAGTTTTTCCCTGTAATAAACGCGGCGCTCCGCGGGCGTGAACTGCACGTTTTCCACCGCGTCGCACTCGCCCTGATGCCATAAAAACGCCACGATTCTGTTTTCGGGATTGAGGGAAAGCGCGTAGTCGGTCATACGGCAAAGGCGGCTGTACAAACAGCTCTCCTTCCCCCATTCGTTGCGCGCAAAGCCCGTGCCGCCCGCGGGCGCATAGACGATGAGCGCTTTTCTTCCCGCCGCGAGATCGTTTTCAACGTAATGTTTTGCAAATCCCAGCGCGAAAACGCCCCGTTTGCCCAGGCAGTCTTCCGGCTCTTCGGCGACGCCGACGTGCATCGTCCCCGAATCGTCCAGTTTGAAAACGTCCTTGCCGTTTTCGTTTTCAAAACGCGGGCGCGCCTCGTCGTTTAAAAGGAGGATGCGTTCGTCGGGAACGAATTCTTCCGAAACCTCTCCTCTGCCGCAGCCCTCCGCGTTGGACTGCCCCGCCAGCACGATGATATCCAGCTTTTCTTTTTTGAGATCCATCTTGAAAACTCCTTTTTTTTACGGCGGAGAGCAAACGCCCGCCGCCGCAAGATTTTTTGAACAGATGATTTATTATAAATATTTCACGACGTCGTTGAGCGAGGCGAGCACGGCGTCCGCGCGCGTTTCGCTCTTTTCGTACATTTCGGCGGTCGTTTCCCCGCTCAGCACCAGCAGGGAGGAAAAACCGTTTTCCGCGCCGAAGCGGATGTCGGTATAAAGGCGGTCGCCCGCCATCAGAAGTTCGCGCCCCGCTCTTCCCGTCAGTTCGCTCACCCCCTCCGCCATATAGCGGAAGGGCTTGCCGACGATCACTTCCGGCACCCTGCCGACGGACGCCTCGAACAGGCGGATAAAACTGCCCGCGTCCGGCACGTCGCACGCCTTGGCGGGACAGTTCACGTCCGGATGCGTGGCGATATACGCCGTTCCCCGCCGCAGAAAAAGCGCCGTTTTACACAGTTTTTCGTAGGTCGATTCGGTATCGTAGGCGAGCACGGTCACTTCGGGGTCGGTTTCGCTCAGCGCGACGCCCGCCGCGGCGAAACTCTCTTTCAGTTTTTCCGTACCCATCACGTAAACGCGCCTGCCGGGGAAATGCTTTTTCAAATACGCCGCGGTCGCGTCGCCCGAAGTGTAGATTTTATCTTCCCCTTCCAAAATGCCGATGTTTTCCAGCCGCGCGGCGTAGTCCTCCTTCGTTTTGGAGGAGTTGTTCGTGAGATACACGATCTCCCTGCCGCTTTCCCGGATGCGGCGGAGGGTGTTTTTCATATCGCCGATGAGTTCGCCTTCGAGATACACCGTACCGTCGAGATCCAAAAGGAAAATCTTTGCCAGGGAAACGATTTCTTTTATATCCATTATTTCAGCTCCACCGCGCCGACGGGGCGGCATTTTTTATGCTCGTTTTTGAGCGTTTTGCCCTTGCTCGTGCGGCTTTCTATCGAAATGTCTTCCGTGCTTAAAGAGAACGCGCCGCTCTCTTCGAGCACCGCCAGTGTGAACGGCTCCTGCACGAATCCGCCGTACACCACCCGCTCGGTATCGAGCGAAACGATCTTCACGCCCTTGCGGTAACGCGCCATCGGCTCGATGTCGCCCGCGATCACCCGTTTGAAACAGCCGCCGCTCGTGACGGTGATAAATTCGCCCGAATCCTCCGCCTGGCCGAGATAGACGATTTCGTCGCCCGCGTTGAGGTTGATGCCCTTCACGCCGCCCGCGACCCGCCCCTGTTCGGGAAGATCGTCTTTGAGGGCGTTGAGGCACAGCCCGTCTTTCGTGATGAACGCGAGGGTGGTTTCCGGCTTGTCCTCTTCCACGTTCACGAGTTCGTCCCCCTCTTTGAGTTTGATCGCCTGATAAGCCGATTTGATGATGTCGTATTCCGCCCAGGAAGTCTTTTTGACCATTCCGTTTTTCGTGAAGAAGAGGAGCATTCCCTCGGGCAGTTTTCCGTAGGTGAAAAACGCCACGGGATATTCGCCCTTCGCCGCGTCCTTCACGATCTCGGTGAATTTATACCCCTTGTCGCGGAAACGGCTTTCGGGGGCGATCTCCAGATCGATTTTAAAGGCGTTGCCGAGGTTGGTGAAGGCGAGGAAGGTGTTCTCGCTCTCCGCGGCGAGGCGGAGTTTCACGATGTCCTCGCGCGGGAGGGTTTCGGGCGCCTTGTCGCTCATGCGGTAATTCTTTTCGGGCACCTTCTTGAACATGCCGCCCAGCGTATAGACCATGACGTAGTTTTTGGAAATTTTCTCCTGCACGCTCGTTTCCACCTTCATGGCGCTTTCGCTGCCCACGATGGAAGTGCGGCGGTTGTCTTTATACTTTCTGCGGATCTGCCCCAACTCCTCCTTCACCACGTCCATCTGCAGTTTTTTGCTGCCGATAATGGCGTTGAGGCGGGAAATGAGTTCTTTCAAGGCGGCGAGCTCTTCCTGCAGCTTCTCGATTTCCAGCTTGGTCAGGCGCGCCAGGCGCAGATCGAGCACGGCGTTCGCCTGCACTTCGGAGAGCGAAAAGCGCGCGCGGAGGTTCTGCCGCGCCTCGCTCGTGTTCGCCGATTTTTTGATGATTTTGATGACCTCGTCGATATTCTTTACCGCGATGATCAGCCCTTCGAGGATATGCGCGCGTTCCTTCGCCTTATCGAGGTCGTATTTGCTGCGGCGCAGGATGACTTCCCGCTGATAATTCACGTAATACCCGATGATGTCGAGCAGGGGCATCTGGCGGGGTTTGCCTGCGGCGATCGCCACCATGTTGATGCCGAACGTGCTTTCGAGGTCGGTATATTTATAGAGCAGGGCGAGCGTTTTTTTCTCGTCCGCCTCCTTTTTGAGCTTGACGACGGCGCGCATGCCGTTTCTGTCCGATTCGTCCACCACGTCCGCGATGCCCGAAAAGAGGTCCTTTTTCTCCTCTTTCAAATCGACGATCTTTTTCAGCAGGTTGGCTTTGTTCACCTGGTAGGGAAGTTCGGATATGATGAGGTTTTTCTTTTCCCCCTCCTTTTCCACGCCCACTTTTGCGCGGACGCGGATCTTCCCCCTCCCCGTGCGGTACGCCGTTTCCAGTTCTTCGCCCGCGATGATGGTGCCGCCCGTGGGGAAATCCGGCCCCTTGATGTATTTCATCATCTCTTTGAGCGTGATCTTCGGATTGTCGATGAAAGCGACGGTGCCGTCGATAACCTCCGCGAGGTTGTGCGGCGGGATATTGGTCGCCAGCCCCACCGCGATGCCGCTCGCCCCGTTGACGAGCAGATTGGGATACCGCCCCGGCAGGGTGGTGGGTTCGAGGAGGCTGTCGTCGAAATTGAGGGCGAAATCCACCGTTTCTTTATCGATGTCTTTCAGAAGTTCGAGCGCAAGTTCTTCCAGCCGCGCCTCGGTATAGCGGTACGCGGCGGCGCTGTCCCCGTCCACGGTGCCGAAGTTGCCGTGCCCGTTCACGAGAGGCATGCGCATATTGAAATCCTGCGCCATACGCACGAGGGCGTCGTACACCGAAGTGTCGCCGTGGGGGTGGTATTTGCCGAGGCAGTCCCCCACGATCTTGGCGCACTTGCGGTGCGGCTTATCGGGGGTGAGCCCCATCTCGTACATTGTGTATAAAATCCTGCGCTGCACGGGTTTCAGCCCGTCCTCCACGCGCGGGAGCGCGCGGTCCAAAATGACGTGCTCCGCATAGGGCATCATGGAGTTGTGCAGCACCTCGTCCAGCGAGCTTTGAATTATTCCGTTCTTTTTCGTTTCCATTCTCGTCCCGCCTTATTTTTTCACTTCCTTCATGAAGGAGTCTTCCTTGTTGAAGTTCGCGTGTTCCTGAATGTATCTTTTGCGTTCCTCTATCTGATCGCCCATCAGCACGGTGATGAGCTTTTCCGCCTCGGCGGCGTCCTCCACCGTCACCCGCATGAGCGAGCGCGTGGCGGGGTTCATCGTCGTATCCCAAAGCTGTTCGGGATCCATTTCGCCAAGCCCCTTGTATCGCTGGATCTGATAGCCCCGCCCGACTTTATCGATGGCTTTTTGCAGTTCGCCGTCGTCGTAAGCGTATTCGAAAACATCCTTTTTATACACCTTGTAAAGCGGCGGCATACCGATATACACGTGCCCGTTGTTGACGAGTTCGCGCATATAGCGGAAGAAAAACGTGAGCAGAATGGCGCGGATGTGCGCGCCGTCCTGGTCGGCATCGGAAAGGATGATGACTTTATGATATCTGAGATCTTCCAGATCGAAATCGTTGCCGATCCCCGCGCCGAGCGCGCTGATGATGGTGCGGATTTCCTCGTTCTGCAAAATCTGATCGAGCTTTTTCTTTTCCACGTTGAGCGGCTTGCCGCGCAGCGGAAGGATGGCCTGATACTGCCGCACCCGCGCCTGTTTCGCGCTGCCGCCCGCCGAATCGCCCTCCACGATGAAAAGCTCGTTGAGTTCGGGCTTTCTTCCCGAACACGCCGCGAGTTTGCCCACGAGGTTCTGCGCCTCGATGCTCTTGTTCGCCCGCGCGATCTCCTTTGCCTTGCGGGTGGCGATGCGCACGCGCGCCGCCGCCTGCGCCTTTTTGATGGCGGCGTCGAACGTATCGGCGAGTTTTTTGTTCCGGCTGAGCTCCGAAAGTTCATCTACGGTAACCGCCTCCACGACGGGGCGCACTTCGGGGTTGCCGAGTTTGGTTTTGGTCTGCCCCTCGAACTGCACGTTTTT
>CALVZR010000215.1 GCA_944372565.1 uncultured Clostridia bacterium
ATTCCCGCAATGCAAGGTATATTCGGACGGCAGTCATTATATTGCCATTCCGCACACGACGCGGCCGTATAAGCCGCGTAGAAAGCCGAAAGAGGAGGTGATTACCGTATCGGAGGAAAGTACGGAATTGCAGGAACAGACGGAAAACAGCGCGCCCTCATTAGTGGACGCGCCTATTCCGCTTGAAGAAAATATTCAGGAAGATAAAGGATCAGAGCAGATTGATAGCGGTTGTGAAAAAGAGGATACGCCAGTAGAAAAACAGAGCAGGGAAAGGCGGATGACTCGTAAGGAGCTGTTTGAAGAACTCTATGAAAAGAACATAAATCTCCCGCGACGGAAGAGACGGGCAGCGGTACTTAACGGTATGCGGCCGTATTTCAAATCTGAAGAGGCGTTGCAGAATTATGTGACGGCACAGTTTGAACGAAAGCTCCGCAATCTTATTTCACGGCGGCTCAGAATGATGCGAAAGGTAAACTTACAGGACTTTAATATTTTTGTCACGCTGACGTACAATAGTGAAATACATACGGAGGAAAGTTTCAGGGCAGAGGTAAAAACTTGTCTGCGGAATTTCTGTAATCGAAGAGGCTGGAAGTATATAGGGGTATGGGAACGTTCGCCGAAGAAGAAGCGCTTGCATTTTCATGGAATATTTTATATTCCCGAAGGCACAATGCCGGGAACAATGCTTGATGTTGAGGACTATAATTTCAATACGAGAAAAAGACAGATAACACATCAGAATACATACTTTAACGAGCGGTTCGGACGTTCGGATTTTGAAGATCTGGATAAGGATAACATCGGGAGTGCTGTGGCTTATATAGTAAAATACCTTGAAAAATCCGGGGAGAAGCTGGTGTATTCGGGCGGATTGCCACAATTCTTTCTGTCCGATGTGATGGACGAGGATATTGTTTGTCCTTGCGGGCTGGAAGATAAAAAACTATTGCTATATGACGATTTCGGCTGCTGGGATGAAGGCTGCTATATGGGGACGGTAAGCAAAGACGTGATAAGGCAAATGCCGAAAAGTAACTGAAATCCGAATGTGCAAATACGGTATAAAAACGGGAATAACAGTTTTCGGAATGCGCGCGGCAATCGCCAAGCGGTTCAGCGGCGATGCCGCGCCCGAACTGTTCCGCTTTTTCGTATTTCAGTCGGTTTCGGTTGCGAGGCGTGTGCTTGTCTCGGCGGCGCGTCAGCGCCGCCGACTTGTATCAAAGACTGTTACATGTTTTTATGGATAGTTTTAGCGGCTGCTTTCGCTGAAATTGTCGTCAAGACGCTCTTTTACCTTATCGATAATATTTTGCAGAGAAGCTGCACGAATATATATCGTACTGGAACAACACGAGAATTTCTCTCAAACTAAAAGGAATGAGTCCGGTATAATACCGAACTCATTACCAAACAATTTAATTAAATTTTTGTCCAATCTTTGGGGGCGTGTCATAATGCGGGGTTTTTCTTTCCCGTTTTTTTCTCTCCCCTTGAATTTCTTTTCGGGAACGGGGTCTTTTTTCCCTGGATCCGGCTCATGTATTAGATTTTAATTCGTGTATTTTTCTGTATTGGCTGGGCGCGATGCGATAATACTTTTTAAATTCGTTCACATAATTGCTTTGATTGGAATAACCCAGCCTTTGGGAGATTTCGGCGATACTCAGATCCGCATTGTATAAAAGGGAAGTCGAAAAGGAAAGTTTCGCCGTGATCAGATAGTTTTTCAGCGAAACGCCCAGATATTTTTTAAATTCCCTGCAGATATGCCCGTGGCTGTAATTGGTTTCCGCGATCAGGGATTCTATGGTGTGCTCCACTGGGTTTTTGTGGATTTTTGCGAGCATGCCGCTCAGCCATTGCGGCTGTTGCGTTTTCGGCGGCATGGTCGATTCAAAATACAATCCGATGAACCGCGCGATCAACGCTTCGTGCAAAACGTCGTATTTATTTTCGAGGGCGCGCACGTTGTCGAATATTTTCAGGGAACTTTCCAAAGACTCCACATGGATCTCCGAAAGGTCGAACATCGGCGGCTCCTCCGCATTCAGCAGGCGGTCGTAAAGTCTGGATTCGAGCATGTCGCACACCTTTTTCATCCTTTCCGCGGAAACGTAAACGTCCCTGTGCGCGTAAGGCCCGCGCTTCATGCGAATCCCGTGCACGTCCTGCGGGCGGATGATGAACGCCCTCCCGCGGGAAAAGGCATAACTTTTTTTGTTGATGGTGTTCACCGCCTCTCCCCGCACGCAATAGGCGATCTCCCAGAAAACGTGGCTGTGCGTTTCCGTGTAAGCCGCGTCCAGAAAGATACTGTACGGGAAATTTTTGATGAGATCGAATGTATAAACGGGATAGTTTTTATCGTTCATGACACTATTATACAACAAAAGTCCGGGCAAGTCAATATTTACCAAAAACTTTTGATTTTTCAAAGAAAAACGCTTTTATAATGTTAAAAAAAATCAAATATATATTAAAAAAAGAATAGAAAGCGCGCCCGTTGCCGTTTATAATAAAATTGTAAAACGAAAGAAACGAAGGGCATTATATGAAAAAAAAGTTTAAAATCCTCCTCATCATTTCCGTTTGCCTGCTCGCGGCTGTGTGTTTTTCGGGCTTTTCGCGCGCAGACGTAACTTTACGCGCGAACGGAAAAGGCTCTGCGGTGTTCGTTTACGAAAAAGCCGAGCTGGACACGTCCGTTGCGGAAAGGGAGGCGTTTGAAAGGCACATTTTCCAGCTCGTCGGTTCGGTCAATACGGCGTCGGGCGAAAAGGACATGCTCACATTGCAGGGCATCGAGGAAACGGAAGATACATACGAAGTTTCCTATTCCTTCCGCCGCATAGACGGGCTGAAAGGCGTGGGGGATTTCGTATGGTCCGGATTTGCCGACGCGGTGGCGCGGGAAAGCGAAACGCAGTTTCTCATCGAGCGCCTGTCGCAGGGGAATTTCCGCTGCTCGCTGGAAAGGCATTACGACGGCTATGTAGGGTTGGTCAGCTTGGCGAGAGACGCCGCGGACGTTGCGCTCACGCCGACGGACGTAAACGGAAATCAAATGACGAGCGAGGATTTTTACGCCGCGGGGGACCTTTCTTCCTCGCGTTCCCGTTTCGTGATGTTCCGCCTGCTCGATGTGGGCGCGATCTCCGAAATGCGCATTGAAACCGCGGGGGAAGTGAAATACGTTTCCGCGGGGACGACCGTCGAGGGCAGTACCGTCACGGTGAAGCCGGTCTCTGTGGCGGCGGAGATACAGCGCTGGGTGCAGGCGGTGGACGAAACGGGCGCGCCCCTGTACAACGAGGACGGCACGCCGCAGATGCAGCTCACCGTGCTCAACGAACAGATAAATTGTTTTTTCGTGTATTTCGTGTTTGAAACCTCCAACGTGGGGGTCATCGTCGGCTGTATCGCGGGCGGCGCGGTGCTTATAGGGCTGATCCTTGCGGGGATCTTCACGGGCTTTTTCAAAAGGGTGTGGCGGAGCGCCGCGATGAAAAAGGTGCTCAAATACAAGTCCTTGTATCTTATGCTCATTCCCGGTCTTGCCGTGCTGCTCGTCTTCAGTTACGGACCGATGTTCGGCGTGCTGATCTCCTTCCAGGATTACGATCTCCTCGCCGGATTCGGCGGGAGCGAATGGGTGGGGCTGAAACATTTCAAACATATCCTGCTCGCGGAAGACCCGTCGATCTACAGGATCTTCAGAAACACCATCTATATTTCGCTCATCCGCATCGCCACGAATTTCCCGATGATTCTCATATTCACGCTGATGCTTCATCTGGTGAGGAATCCGCAGGCAAAAAGCGCGGTGCAAACCATTTCCTATCTGCCGAATTTCATCTCCTGGGTGGCGGTGGGCGGCATGATGTTCAGTATTCTCGACAGGGATACGGGAATGCTCAACAAGGTGATCGTACTGCTCGGCGGGCAGCCGGTGAACTGGTATGCGCAGTCGAACGCGTGGTGGTGGATCCTTGCGCTCAGTTCGCTATGGAAATCCATGGGAGGGGGGACCATCATCTACATGTGCGGGATGAGCTGTATCGACGGCGAACTGTACGACGCCTGCCGCATCGACGGCGGAGGCGTGCTCCGGCAGGCGGTTACCGTAACGCTTCCGGGGATCATGAACGTCATCATGCTGCAGCTCATCCTCGACTCCGCGAATATCGTGAAAGATAATTACGAACAGGTGATGGCGATGATCAACGGCAGCGGCGCCATCGGGGATACGACGACGGTCGTCGGATCCATCGGCTACAACGCCATCTTGTCCGGCGAGGGGTATTCGGTGGCTACGGCGCTCGGGCTGATCCAAGGGCTGATCGGGCTGGGGCTGGTGCTTCTGACCAATAAGATCGCCAAAAAATCGGGGAACGAGGGGGTGCTGTGATGAGAAAGAAGATCATGTCGAAAGGCGAGATCGCGTTGCGCGCCGTCAACTGGGTGTTTCTGATTTTCTTCTGTTTCCTTTTCCTGCTGCCGTTCTGGCTGGTCGTGATGAGTTCGGTGACGGACGAAATGACGTTCATCGTGAACGGCTATGCGCTGTTCCCTGAAAAATTCAGTCTGGAAGGATTCCGTTTTATCTTCGGCGTGAGCGATCTCCTGCTCGGTTCGATCAAAAATTCGCTGATCATCTCCGTGGTTTCCACGGCGATCACGCTCGTCGTCGTCACGATGACGGCTTACGTGCTTTCCAAAAAATATCTTCCCGGGGTGAAATGGCTCAGCCTGCTCTTTGTGGTCACGATGTTTTTTTCCGGCGGGACGATCCCTTCTTATCTCGTTATCCGTGCGATCGGGCTGTACGACACCATCTGGGCGCTCATCATCCCCACCGTCGGGAACGTGTATTATATGGTGCTGATGCGCAGTTATTTCTATTCCCTGCCCGCGGCGCTGGAAGAGGCCGCCGTGATCGACGGGGCGAGCAATATGCAGATCCTGCTGAAAATTTTCGTGCCGCTTTCGCTGCCCATGGTCGCCACGATAGGCTTTTTCACCTTCGTGGATAGGTGGAACAGCTGGATGGACGCCATGATCTATCTGGGACCTTCCAGTCAGCACCTCTGGCCGGTGCAATACGTGATCCAGCGGCTTCTGGAGGATATGCAGGGGCTGATCGGCGGGTCGGTAGGGTCGCTTTCCAACGCGCCCGCGCAGACGGCGAAATCGGCGGGCGTGGTCATCACGGTGGCGCCCCTCGTTGTCATCTTCCCCATCGTGCACCGCTTTTTCGTGAGCGGCATCACGGTGGGCGCGGTAAAAGGATAGGCGATTTCCCCCGTTTCGCACGGGGCGGAAACGCGGAAAATCGAACGAAAAACGCAAACCCCGCGGGGTTTTGTTCTGCAAAATACAGAACAAATACTTTAATGGAAAAAGGAG
>CALVZR010000216.1 GCA_944372565.1 uncultured Clostridia bacterium
TCTATCTTGAACGCGCGAAAGCCGAACTGGAAAATATTCTCGAAATCAGCCCGTACAGCCTGAAAAAATGCAGAATTTACACCTTTTACGACCCCGAAGCGCAGGCTTTGCTGTACGATCACGCTCAAAGCGCGCAGGGAGATTTTACGGGCATTCTCATCGATAACGGAAAAAACGCCGTGCGCGCCTTTTATTCGGCGTGCGGCGACGGGAAACGGCAGGCGGGCTCCGCGCTCAAACCGCTCGCCGTATATGCCCCCGCCATCCAGACGAACTACGTTTCCGAATGCACGCCCATCCTCGACGAAAAGACCGATTTCGGCGGATACAGCCCCTCCAACTACGGAGAAAACTACGGCGGATATATCAGCGTGAAAGAGAGCCTCGAAAAGAGCTCGAACGTCTGCGCGGTGAAAATTCTGAACGGCATCGGCGCGGAAACGGGACGCCGCTATCTCGGCCGCCTGGGCATCGGCACCGAACAGGGCGACGCCACCCTCGCCCTCGCGCTGGGCGCTACGGCGCACGGCGTGAGCCTGGAAGATCTCTCCGCCGCATACACGGCGTTTCCGAACGGCGGCGAATTTGCGCGCTGCGCCTATATCGAGCGGGTGGAGGCGGACAGCGTTTTATACGAATACAGCCCGCAGCGGGCGCGCGTGTTTTCCGAAGAGTGCGCCTGCGTGATGAATTATATGCTGAAAGGCGTGAGCCGCACGGGAACGGCGCAAAAACTCGGCGCGCTGGATCTGGAGATCGCGGCGAAAACGGGCACGGTGGGAACGAAGGGCGGCAACAGCGACGCCTACTGCATTTCCTATTCCCCCGAATATACGCTCGGCATCCGCCTGAGCGGGAACGAACAGCCGCTGCCGAACAACGTGACGGGCGGCGGCGCGCCCGCGACGGCGGCGTTTCAAATCTGGAAAAAGCTGAAAACGGACAAAACAAGGCGCTTTGCCGATTCGGCAAACGTGGTGAAATGCGAACTCGACAAACTCTCCTACGAGCAGGATCACTTGCTTTTGCTCGCGGACGAAAACGCGCCCGCAAAATATAAAACGGAAGGATATTTTATTAAATCCAACCTGCCGAAAGAGCGCTCCTCCCGTTTCAGCACGCCCGATTTTAAAAGTTATAATTTTTCAGTTAATAACAACGAAATTTTGATACAATTATGTAAGGAAGAATATGTGGATTATCTGCTGTATCGGAAAGTTGACGGCAGAAAAAAACTGATCTTCGACAGCGGCGGAAAGGAAAACGCGGAAGAATATGCCGACGAGATGGAACAGGCGGGAAAGATGTATTCCTATTATGCCGTCCCCTACTACGCCGCGGAGGGCGGGAACATTCTCGGAAAGGAAATCTTCCTCGGCAAAGCGCGCTGCCCGAAACGCGCCGACCTTCCCGACAACTGGTGGGAAACGGATTGGGATCTCGGCTGATTAAAAACGAGGAATTTACGCAAAGCGAAAGCAAGAGCGCACGCTCATAGCCTTCGCCAAACGGCGGAAGCAACAAAAAAACGACCGCTTAAACCGGGCGGCCGTTTCTGCCTGTAACAATACTAAAAAACAAAACTTCGGTTTTGAGCGCCCCGGCTATCGCCAAACGGCGTTCAGCCTGAAAATTTGTCGTAATCGTCGAAAAAATCGCTCTGAAAAACGTCGTAACCGTCGTAAACGGGATCGGAAACCCCGGCATTCAAAACGTCCTGCACGTCAAATTTCTCCGCCGCGGCGAGCGGCGGCAGGTAACTCCTCTTCATTTTTTCCTCCTCATTTGTAAAAAATATCGTTAAAGCTCGTATTTTTCGATACGGGCGATAGCGTCTTCGATCAGTTTATCCACGTCGAGCGCCTTCTCCATTTCCTCCACCTTTTTCAGGTTGGGGCGGATCACGGGGAATTTCGGCAAAAATACCGTGCAGCAGTCCTCATACGGCAGGATAGACGTATGAAAGGTATCTATTTCGCGCGAAATTTTGATGATATCTTCCTTGTCGAAAGCGACGAGCGGTCTTAAAACGGGCATTTTTACGACGGAATTGGAAGAAGTCATACTCTCGATCGTCTGGCTGGCAACCTGACCTAAGCTTTCCCCCGTAACGATCGCCTGATCTCCCAGCCGGACGGCGAGCCGTTCGGCGATGCGCATCATAAAACGCCGCATCATCGTGATCATATATTCTTCGTGGCACTTTTCGTGTATCGCTTCCTGAATGGCGGTAAAGGGCACGACGTATAAATTCATACCGCCGTTATATTCCCCCACGCGCTTTGCGAGTTCCACCACCTTTTCCTTTGCGGCTTCCCCCGTATAGGGAAAGCTGTGATAATGCACGGCGTCGAGCTTCATACCGCGTTTCGCCATCATATATCCCGCGACGGGCGAATCTATCCCTCCCGAAATGAGCAGCATCCCCCTGCCCGCGGAACCGACGGGCATTCCGCCCAGCCCGCGGATGTTTTCGATATACACGAAAGTTTTTCCGTCCTCGCGGATATCCGCAAACAGCGTGAAATCCGGTTCGGAAACGCTCACTTTCAGATCGTTGTAAAAGGCTTGCAGGAGTTTGCCCCCCACGATCCGCGAAACCTCCATGGAAGGCGGGGAAAAATGCTTGTCCGCGCGGTTCGTGGCAACCTTGAACGTGCCTTTTTTTCCGCGGCAAAGTTCTTTTGCCGCCTCTACGATGTTATCCAGCGAACTTTCCACCACCAGCGCGCGGCTGTATGTGTGGATGCCCGCCACTTTCGCTAATTTCCCCTCGATCGCCTCGGTTTCCCGTTCGTCGAAATTTTCGATCAGATAGCGGCTGTGCAGGGCGGTGAACGTATAATCGAACCCTCTGAGCGCGCTCTTGATGTTGTTTTTCAGCAGTTTTTCGAAATATCCGCGGTTTTTGCCTTTCAGATGGATTTCCGAATAACGGATTATAATCGCTTTTTCCATAGTTATTTCTTGATGATTTTTGCGAGTTTCGCCGCACATTCGTTGAGTTTTTCCGCGGCGAAGAGCACCTCGAATTCCGTGAGATACGGGTTGAAACTGATGCGGATCACGCCGTCGTCGTTCTTTCTGCCGCACGCCTCGATCACGCGCGAAAACCTGTTTTTGGAAGAGCACGCCGAACCGTTGCCCACGATCACGCCGAATTCTTCCAGCATATGCATCACCACTTCCCCCTTCGCGCCCTTGGCGCTCAGCGAGAGAATATACGGGGAGCACTTCTCGTCCGAAATAAAATCGAACAATTCGCCGTCCAGCGCGTTTCTCATACGCTCGTTCAGCCCGCGCACCTTTTCGCAATAGGTTTCCAGATTTTCGTACTTTTCCTGCGCGGCGTATTCAAACGCCTTGATGCCGAACACGTTTTCCGTGCCGCTCCGCAGCCCGTACTCCTGCCCGCCCCCGTAAATCAACGGGGTGAGCGCGAGGTTTTTCCGCTTGATCAGCGCCCCCGTACCTTTCAGCGCGTTGATCTTGTGCGCGCTCACGGAATATAAATCGATGTTCGGGGAAAGGCGGAAAGGCAATTTGCCGTACGCCTGCACGCCGTCGCTGTGGAACACGATCTTTTTATCGATCTTCTTCACGGCGTCCGCCAGAAAATTCACGTCGTTCACCGCGCCCGTTTCGTTGTTCACGTGAATGACGGAAACAAACCGCACGTTTCCGCCCGCAACGATTTCGAGCAGTTCGCGCGTGTTCACCGCGCCGTTTTTTTCCAGGGAAACGAACCGGGTTTCCACCCCGCGGTTTTTGAGTTCCGCAAACGAGCGGTGCACCGCGGCGTGTTCCCCCGCCGTGGTTACGGCGATCCCCCGCTTCGCGCAGGAAAAAATCGCCTGATTGTCGCTTTCCGAGCCGCAGGAAGTAAACACGCACTCAAATTCTTTCGCGTCCGCGCCCAAACTTTTGAGAATAAACTCGCGCGCTTCGGAAATCTCCTTGTTGTTATCCAGCCCCCCGCGGTAGAGCGCGGAAGGATTGAAAAAGCATTCTCCGTTAAACTTTTCCGCCTTTTTCAGCACTTCCGCCGAAGGCTGCGTCGTGGCGGCATTGTCGAGATAAATCATTTAAAGTCCTTTTCCAGAATGTTCTTGTTGCTGTATCTTAAAATCGTAGCCATAAACTTCTCGCTGCAATCGAAAACGAGCAGCTTTTTCGTCCCCTCGGAATCCACCTGCAGATAATAAAAGTCGTTGCCCTCCGAAGGCGTCTGATTGCTCGTGAGGATCATCCTCTTCACGCCGGGCGTCTTTTCGATCTTATTGTAGGTTTCGCTGCCGTATTTGCCGAGCTGCACGATCTCCGTCGTTTCGAATTTAAGCACGTTTTTGCGCTTGATTTTCCGTATCACCTTGGAAACGCGCACGGAACCCGTAACGAAAGTATAATCGTAATCGACATACATATTGTTTTTGATCCTGCCGAGCGCGATGCCGAAAAACAAAAACATCGCGAAGGGCAGCAGCGCCGAGAGAATAAAGGCGAGCAGACTGAAGTTTTCCAGATTGTAAAAATAAAAGAAAAGAAGGGCGAACAGCACCGCCATCACGTAAGACGCGATGGAAAAGGCTTTGAGCAGCCGATACTTGCGCAGCCCCGCTTTTTCCTTGTTGAGCATAGAAACTTCTTCGTAAAATATTTCCTGCATAAAATTCCTTCCGTTTGGCGATAAACCGGACTTTCCGCCGCATTTCAAAGCGCGAAAATTTGCCGCAAAGCGGCAAAAAGCCGCGTTCGGCGGCCGCCCTTGCGGGCGCGGTTCGCACTCTTTTTTACAGTATAGCACAAACCGCGGCGTTTTTCAATTATTTGAGCGTAATTATCGTAACGCCTTTTTCCCCTTCCCCGTAGCGGCCGCTGCGGAACTCCTTCACGTTCTTGTTCTTTCTCAGATATTCCCATATGCCCGCGCGCAGTTTGCCCGTGCCGACGCCGTGGATGACTTTCACCTCTTCCAGACCGTTCACCACCGCCTGATCGAGGAAGTTTTCCACATTCATCACGCCTTCCGAAACCGTCTGCCCGAGCACGTTGATTTCCGCCTGCGGCGCGCTCCGCTCCACTTCTTTGCGGATCTTTACGGGCTTTTTCTCCTCTTTTTCAAAGCGGTTCACGATAAAAAGATCGCTTTCCGGCACGATGGCGCTCATCACGCCCATACGGATCTCCGCCTGTTTTTTCTGCAAAAGCACCTACACGACATCCGCCTCGGCGCCGAGTTTTTGCGAATAGACCCGATCTCCCGCTTTCAGTTTTTCCAGTTTTGCGGGCTTTTTATCAAAGAGTTTTTCCCCCGCCCTGTTATCGGCAAAATATTTCTTGTCTTCCAGCTTGTTTTTCAGATTGCGCGCCGTGATGATCTCCGCACCCGAAAGCGTCTGTTTTTTGGCGAGTTCGCGCAGATTTTCGAGGATCTCGTCCGCCTCCGCCACGCGCTCGCTCACCTGCCGCCGCGTTTCCGCCTTCACGTTCTGCCCGATCTTTTCCAACTCCTTTTCCAGCCGCGCGCGCTCCGCCCTGATCTCCGCAAGTTCCGCCCGCTTTTCATCCGCGATCTTTTCCAGTTCCGCGGAAAGCGCGTCCGCGCGGTTGCGGCTCTCCTCCGCCTGTTTCAGGATATTTTCAAAGGAAATTTTTGTATCCGTGAGAAAGGAAAGCGCGCTTTGGGCGATCTCCTCTCTCAGCCCCAGCCTGCGGGAGATTTCTATCGCGTTGGAAGAGCCGGGCACGCCGATATTGAGTTTATAGAGGGGCGCGAAGGTCTTCGTGTCGAAGTCCATAGAAGCGTTTTCTATCTTATCGTTGCCGAACGCATATTCTTTCAGGCGGGAATAGTGCGTGGTGATGATGCCGCGGCAATCCGCCCGCAAAAGCGCCTCTATCACGGCGAGCGCCAGCCCCGAACCCTCTTCGGGGTCGGTGCCCGCGCCGATCTCGTCGATGAGTACCAGAGAGCGCCCGTTCACGCGGTCGAGAATTTCGATGATGTTTTTCATATGGGAGGAAAACGTGGATAAACTCTGCTCTATGCTCTGTTCGTCGCCGATATCGCAGAAAATTTCCTCGAAAAACGAAAGACGAGCCTCCTCCGCGGGCACGAAAATGCCCGTCATCATCATAGCGGTGAGCAATCCCGTCAGTTTGAGCGTAACCGTCTTTCCGCCCGTGTTCGGCCCCGTAATCAGCAAAAAGCGGTAAGTTTCCCCCAGCCGCACCGATACGGGCACGACCTTATCCGCGGGGATGAGCGGATGCCTGCCCTTCACGATGTCTATCGCGCCGTCCTCCGAAATTTTCGGGCGCACGCAGCGGTTGTTGTAAGAATACATCGCCTTGGCGTAAATCGCGTCCGTTTCCGCGAGGTTTTCCGCGTTCCATAAAAGGTTCTGCGCGTCCGCGGCGACCTTGGCGGAAAGTTCCTGCAAAATCCTGCGGATCTCGTTGGCCTCCTCGATGAGGGCGGTTTTCAGTTCGTTGTTGTATTCGATGATCTGCTCGGGCTCGATGAATACCGTCGCGCCCGAAGCGGACTGATCGTGCACGAACCCCTTCACGCTGCTCCTGTATTCCGCCCGAACGGGAATGACGTATCTGTTCCCCCGCACGGTGATGATGTTGTCCTGCAGATATTTGTTCGCGCCGCGGATATAGGAATTGAGTTTTTCGCGGATGCGGGCGTTGATCGTGCGGATCTGCCTGCGCACCGAAGCGAGTTTCACGCTGGCGGAATCGGCCATCGCGTCCTCGCTGATGATCTTTTCGTTAATCTCGTTTTCGAGCGGCTGATCCGTGAACAATCTTCCCGTGAGTTCGCGCAGCAAAACGATATCCTCTTCCTTCACGTTCTGTACGGAATTTTTCACGATCCGCGCGCAGCGGAGCGCGGAAGAAACGCTTAAAAGCTCGGCAAAATTGAGCGTGCCGCCGAGACGGGCGTGCTCTGCGATTTCGCGGACGTCGGGCGCGAACGGGATTTGCGGCGCATTATAGGTAAAAAGCAGTTTCACCGCCTCGCCCGTCTTGTCGTTGAGCAGGCGCACGGCGGCGGCGTCCCGCGCGGGGCGGCTGTTTAAAACGGCGCTTTTCCCCTCTTCGAGCACGGCGTATTTTGCCGTTTCCGCCAGAACTTTATCGTATTCCAAGGCTTTGAGCACTTTTTCGAGCATTAAAAAACTCCTTTCCGAACGCCCGTTTTCTGCGGATTTTGGTTTTCAAAAGTCATATCGAAGAGGGCGTTTTTGCCCGTAACGGGCATTTTTTTGAAATCGTAGGGATTATACACGGCGAACCTGCATTCGCTTATTTTATATTTTACCACTTTATACCGCCTTAGGCAATCATCTTCGAGAAAAATTTCCCCGTCCTCGCAGGAAGAACAGTTTTTCCCGAACGGACAGTAACAAAGATCCATCACCGAAAGATTTCCGCCGGAAAAGACCGTGAGCCCTTCGGGAAATTCCGATAATTCCCTTTCGGAAAGCTCTTTGGAAAGGGCGATATTTTCCGCCGGAACCCCCTCTTTTTGCAATTCGCGCACGTCGAAAAGGTTGAAAACGTTCATACCGAGCCCCGCGAAGAGTTTCTTTTTCCACGCCCGAGCCGCGGCGAGCGCGTAATACCCTTCCCCGTAAACGCCGTCGAAATTTTCGGCGGCGGCGCGAAGAACGGACAGATCTTTGCCCGACGCGAATGCGGGCAGATATAAAAAAGAAGGGATGTTTTTTTCTTTGCAAAGCGAAACGAATTTTTCCGTTTCCCGTTTATCCTTATAATCCTCGGGGAAGAAAACCGCACAATTTATATCAAACATATTTATATATTGTTTTTTCTGTAAAATACAGGTGATTTTACTTGTTTTTATGTTTGATATAATATGTTGATTTTCCTCCTTGTTTTCCGAATTTTCCGTTTTAAAATCGGGACGGTTGAAAAAGGAAAACGCCTTTTTATAAATCTTTCTGCGGATTTCGTTCATCTCCCCTTTGCTTAAAAAAACGCCGTCCGTTTTGAGAAAGATTTTACTTTCAAACGGGTATTCGTCCGCTTTTGCAAAACAGGAAGAAAGTTCCTTCTGCGTTAAGGGAAACTTTTGCGCAGGCTCCAACACCTCTCCCTCAAAGAAAAAATAATTTTTCTCCCACAGCGCATTCAGGGCATTCTCGCTCACAGCACCACAGCGGATTTTTTCTTCTGCAAACCGAAAGAGTTCTTCGTCCGCCTCGTCGGGTACGAAATCTTTTTCCGCACGGAAAAAATTCGCATCGCCTTTCGACGGTTTCGACGGATCGGAAAATAAGGAACGGAAAAAACCGTCCTGTACCCCGCAAGCGCACTCCGCAAATTTGCGCCCGTCTGAACAACCGCTTTCCGCGCGGAATTTTTCGGAAGAGCCGAAGTTCGGGTATTTTTCAAAAGAAGTCGCAAAGTCATCGCAAAAATCGCGTCCTTCCCGCCCGATCTTTTCCGTCGGTACGGAACTTTTCTCCGCGCGGGAATTTTCCGTTTTTCGCTCTCCGCAGAGCAAAATTAAAAATCGCGCTGTGGCGTTCTGAGACAGAATGACAAAAATTTCGAGAGGGAATTTTTTTCGCCGTTCTGCGATTTTCTTTTCGATTTTTTTATCGGTCGTGATATTTACCGTATCGCCCGCCCGTAAAGCCGCCGAAGCGCGCAAAACGATGCCGCCGTTTTCATTCCGCGCGAAAACGGCGGAGGCAATTTCCCTGCCGTCGCGCAAAATCTTGTACGCGTCGCCGTTCTGTCCCCGTTCGCGGCAGGCCGCAAAATATTCCGCTCCGCCTGCCTTGTGCGCGATTTCTCCGATTTTCTCCCCGATATGTCCCTGTATCTTATCGGAAATAAAATCCGCTTTCTGCCCGCAGGCAAGCCCTTTGGTATAGTCGTTGCGGTTGAACGAGCGCCGCATCTCGGAAAAAAGTGCAGCCTTTTCCCGCACGCCCGCAACAGCGCCTATATCCGTACCCGCGGAGTTTCCGTTGAGATAATCGTCGATTTCCCGCCTGTAATACGCCGTCGCCGCGCCGACATATTCTTCTCTGCGCATCCGCCCTTCGATTTTAAAGGACTTCACGCCGAGATCGATATATTTCCCGATGTCTTTCCCGATACTAAGATCGGAAAGAGAAAGCGCATAGCCGCATCTTTTCAGTTTCCCGTTCACGAAGTATTTGTATTTTTTGCGGCAGGGCTGTTTGCAAAGCCCGCGGTTGCCGCTGTTTCCGCCGATAAACGCGCTCATATAGCAGTGCCCCGAAAAGGACGTACAGAGCGCACCCTGCACAAAAACTTCGGTTTCGATGATCTTCGCGATCTTTTCGATATCCTCGAATTTCGTTTCCCGTGCGAGGATCACGCGGGAAAATCCGTATTCCCGCGCGAGTTCCGCCCCGTAAACATTGCAAACGCCAGCCTGCGTGCTCAGATGCAGAACGATTTCGGGAAATCTTCTCTTCAATTCCTTTCCCAAAAACATATCCTGCACGATAAAGGCGTCCACGCCCGATTTTCCCGCACGCTCGATATCGTCGAAAAAAGATTGCAGTTCGGCGTTTTTCACCAGGGTGTTCACCGCGGCGTAAACCTTCACGCCGAAGAGTTTTGCGTAGTTTACGCAGAAGGAAAGTTCTTCCTCGTTGAAATTTTCGGCATTCCCGCGCGCGGAAAACCGTTTCAGACCGAGATAGACCGCATCCGCGCCGTTATCGACAGCCGCAAGAAATGCCCGCTTGTTTCCCGCGGGCGCTAAAAGTTCCGTCATAATTTTATTTTACACTATATTTTCCGTTTTGAAAAGTTAATTTCGGGCGCAAACCTTGTATTTATATAATTTCCGTGCTATAATTTCATTATTATGAAAAGATGCGGCGCAAAAAGGCATTACGATCTGCTGATCGAAGAAAATAACGACCCCGTTTTCGACCCGCCCGAACTGAAAGCCTATATGGACGGCTGGGACGGAGAGCGTTTCCTTGGCAGTCTTGGCGACTTGCGGGGAAAATCCGTTCTGGAAATCGGGGTCGGCACGGGAAGGCTTGCGGTGCGCGTCTGCCCGCTGTGCGAAAAGTTCAGCGGCATCGATCTTTCTCCGAACACCGTTTTGCGCGCCAAAAAGAACCTTTCCGCATTTCCAGACGCAAAAATCTTTTGCGGGAATTTCTTCTCTTATCCTTTCGTTGAAAAATACGACGTGATCTATTCTTCTCTCGTTTTCCTGCATTTTAAAAGAAAGCGCGCCGCACTGAAGAAAGCGACAAAATTATTGAAAAACGGCGGAATTTTTGCGATTTCGCTGGATAAATGCCGCAATCAGCATATCGACTACGGCACGAGAAAAGTGCGCGTTTACCCGGACGATCCGAAAAAGATCGAAAAAACGCTCGCCGCGCTCGGTTTCGTTTTGTCCGATTCCTACGAAACGGAAAGGGCGTTTATAATCGTCGCAAAAAAGCCGAAATAAAACGGCGTTCGATTTTGAAAAAAACAAAGCGCGCCCGAAATAAATTTCGGGCGCGCTTTTCAGCGTTTTTCGTCGCTTTTTCGCGCTTATCTCAGTTCCGCACCGAATTTTTGTTTCAGAGAAGAGAGCACATTCGCCACCGCGCCGTCCACCTCTTCCACCGTGAGCGTGCGTTCGAGCGAAGAAAACACCAGGTTGAACGCCATACTCTTCTTGCCCGCGGCGATCTGGTCGCCCCTGTACACGTCGAAGAGTTTCACGCTTTCGAGATGTTCGCCCGCACTCGCTTCGATCTCCTCTTTCAGATCTCCGCAAAGCACCTTTTCGTCCACCGTGACGGCGATATCCCTTTCCACGGCGGGATATTTTGAAATCGCCTTGAATTCGATTTTCCCGTTGAACGCGTCTTTCAGCGTTTCGTAATCGAATTCACCCGCAAACACGCGCTTGTCTATGCCGTATTTTTCGGCAACTTCGGGGTGCAGCGCGCCGAACGAACCGACCGGATTTCCGTCGATAAATACGTCCGCGGAAACGGTAGGATGCAGCCAGGTCTTTTCGCTCCTCTTGTAAACCGCCTTTTTCCCGGCGCAGAATTCGCGCAAAAGTTCCTCCACCACGCCTTTTACGGAAAAGAAATCCTCTTCTTCGCCGAAAACGCCGAACGCGAGCCTGCGTTTTTGCGCGGCGATCTCCTCCGCGCCCGCGGCAAAATATACGTTTGCCAGCTCAAACAGCCTGCCTTCGCCGTTCTGACGGTTGAGGTTTTTCGCAACCGCGTTCACCATCGAGGGAACGAGACTCACGCGCATCACGCTCACGTCCTCGCCGAGCGGATTCACGATGCGCACCGCATCGCTTTTATCCAGCGAAAACAAATCGAAATCCTTTTCGGAAACGAAAGAATACGTGATGATTTCGTTGAAATCGCAGCGGCAGAAGAAATCCTTCACGGCGTTCACGTCTTTTTGCTCGTCCGTCAGTCCGCCAACGGTGATTTCCGCATCCTTCATAAGCGTGGGCACGATGTGGTCGTATCCGTATTCGCGGATCACTTCCTCCGCCAGATCCTGATAACTTTCCACGTCCTCGCGGTAAAGCGGCGCAAAAACTTTGAGTTTATCGCCGTCGGATTCGCATTCAAAATGCAGATTTTCGAGGATTTCCACCACGGTTTTTGCGGGGATCTCTATTCCCAGAACGCCGTTGATTTTAGAAACCGTCGTTTCGATGACTTTCTTTTCAAATTTCTGCGCGGGCACGTCGAACCTGTCGCAGGCGATCTTCCCGCATTGCAGTTCGTCTATCAGGTGCAGGGCGCGGTTCATCGCGATTTCCGCGGTATAGGCGTCTATGCCCTTTTCGTATCTCGCGGAAGAATCCGAACGCTGCCCAAGCGAGCGGCTGGTTTTCCGGATATTGTCGCGCGCGAACTTCGCCGCTTCAAACACGATGGCTTTCGTGCCATCTTCGATCTCGCTATTTAAACCGCCCATCACCCCCGCGAGCGCGACGGGTTTTTCGCTGTCGCAGATCACGAGATTTTTTTCAGAAAGCGTAAATTCCTTTTTATCGAGCGTAACGATCTTTTCCCCGTTTTTCGCGCGGCGGATCACGATCTGCGCGCCCGCCAGATTTTCATAATCGAAAGCGTGCATCGGCTGCCCGATTTCCGTGAGCACGAAATTGGTGATATCCACGATGTTGGAGATCGAACGGACGCCCACGCGGGAAAGGCGGCGCGTCATCCATTTGGGCGACTTGCCGATTTTAATCTCCCCCACATAATGCCCGATATAGCGCGGGCAGAGATCGGCCGCCTCGTTTTTCACGCTGAGTTTTTCCGTCGTTTTGAGCGAGGCATCCGCTTTATAAGTGAGATCTGGCATTTTCAGCGGTTTTTTCAGCACCGCGGCAACTTCCCTCGCCATGCCGAGAATGCTCTGACAATCCGGGCGGTTTGCCGTGACGTTGATATCGAAAATCACGTCCTCTATCTGAAGAACTTCCTTCACTTCCGCGCCGAGCGGGTAGTCCTCGTGCAGGATGAGGATGCCGTTCACGCTCGCGCCGTCGTAAAAATCGTCGTCGATACCGAGTTCTTCCCCGCTGCAGAACATCCCGTTTGAAAGGACGCCGCGCAGCTCTCCGTTGAAGATCTTCTCCCCGTTCGCCAGCGTGGAACCGTCCAGCGCGACGGGAACGAGGTCGCCTTCGGAAATGTTCTTCGCGCTCGTTACGATCTGCAATTTTCCGAATTTCCCCGCGTCCACCGCGCACACGCTCAGTTTATCCGCATTCGGATGCTTTTCAATTTTCAATATTTTGCAGACGACGATTTTTTCGATATTTTTGCCGACGATCTCCGTCCCCTCCACCTCGAAGCCGCAGGAGAAAAGTTTTTCTTCGAGCGCCTCGGGGGAAACATCGATATCCACATAATCTTTTAACCAGGAAAGGGGTAATTTCATCTGTCGTTCCTCCCGAATTGTCTTAAAAATTTCACGTTGTTTTCAAACAGCGTCCTGATATCGGGGATGCCGTATTTGATCATCGTCGTGCGCTCGATGCCCAGCCCGAACGCCAGGCCGGAATACACGTCGGAATCGATGCCGCAGTTTTCCAGCACCTTTTTGTTCACGACGCCCGCGCCGAGGATCTCTATCCAGCCCGTCCCCTTGCAAAGGCGGCAGCCCGCGCCGTGGCATTCGCTGCACGTAACGTCCACCTCAACGCTCGGTTCCGTAAACGGAAAGTACGAGGGGCGCAGACGGGTTTTCGTATCTTTATCGAAGATGATCTGCACGAATTCATCCAGAAGCCCTTTGAGGTCGCACAGCGTGATGCCCTTATCGACCACCAGCCCTTCGATCTGGTGGAACATAGGAGAATGCGAAGCGTCGTCGTCCGCGCGGTACACCCTGCCGGGGCTGAGCACCTTGATGGGCGGCTTTTTCTTCTCCATCACGCGCACCTGACCGGGAGAAGTATGCGTGCGCAGAACGATATTGTCCGAAACGTAAAAGGTATCCTGCATATCGCGCGCGGGATGGTCTTTCGGGATATTGAGCGCCTGAAAGCAATAATAATCGGATTCGATCTCCGGCCCTTCGAATATCTCGAACCCCATGCCGACGAATACGTCTATAATGAGGTTGCGCACGATATTGAGCGGATGGAGATTTCCGAACTTCACGGCTTTGCCGTCTAACGTAACGTCCACAGCCTCGCGCTCGAAACTCTTTTCCATCTCCTCTTTTCTGATCGCCTTTTCCCTCTCTTCAAACAAAGCGGATACCTGCTCTTTGAGCGCGTTCACGCTCTTGCCGAACTCCGAACGCTTTTCGGGCGGGATATCCTTCATCTGTTTCAACAGCGCGGTGACAAGCCCCGTTTTTCCGAGGTATTTCACTTTGCACTCAGCAAGTTCCCTGCTCGACGAGAGCGCGGCGATCTCTTCTTTTGCCGCTGCGAGCAAACCTTCGATTTTTTCCTGCATTTTACCGACTCCTTTTGCGTTTGTCTTCCGCCGTTTTTCAAACGG
>CALVZR010000217.1 GCA_944372565.1 uncultured Clostridia bacterium
ATGTATTCGGGGTTCCGCGACGTGATCACCGTTGCGGAAAACGCGGATTTTCCCTTCCCTTCGGTAAAGGACGAAAACGCCAAAGCCGTCCGCGTGACGCACGGAACGTATCCGGTGTGTATGCAAAGCCAAAACCGTTCCTTCCGCCGCCGCGCGTTCAAAGCGTATTATAAAGCGTTCATCTCGCTCGCGAACACCTTCACCGCCACCTATTCGGGCAGCGTGAAAAAGGACGTGTTCCTCGCCAAAGCGCGCGGATACGAAAGCTGCCTGCAAAGCGCCCTCTTCGGAGAGGACGTTCCTCCCGCCGTCTATACCAATCTGCTTTCCGCCGTGCACGAGGGGCTGGGCGATCTGCACCGCTACATCGAGGCGAAAAAACAGGCGCTCGGGCTCAAAGAGATGCATATGTACGATATCTACGTTCCCTTAGTGGAGGGCGCGGATCTCAAACTCGGCTACGAAGAGGCGTGCGCGCTCGTGAAAAAAGGGCTTGCGCCTCTGGGCGAAGAATACGTTTCGCTGTTGCAGAAGGCGTTCGACGAACGGTGGATAGACGTTTACGAAAACGACGGCAAGCGGAGCGGCGCCTATTCCACTTCGTGCTACGACGCGCACCCGTATGTGCTGCTGAATTATCAGAAAACCACGCACGACGTGTTCACCATCGCCCACGAGATGGGGCACAGCATCCACTCGTATTTTTCCAACCGCACCCAGCCGTACGCCAAGGCGGATTACAGGATCTTCGTGGCGGAAGTGGCGAGCACGGTGAACGAAGTGCTGCTGCTGCGATATATCCTCGGCGAGGCAAAGGACGAAAAGCTGAAAAAATATCTGCTTTCCTATCTTTTGGAAATGATCCGCACCACGCTGTTCCGCCAGACGCAGTTCGCGGAATTTGAATACGCCGCCCACGAAATGGCGGAAAAGGGCGAGCCGCTCACCAGGGAAACGCTGTGCAGAACCTACAAATCGCTCAACGAAACGTATTACGGAAAGGGCGTCGTGAGCGATGAGGAAATCGCCTACGAATGGGCGCGCATCCCGCATTTTTACACGTCTTTTTACGTATATAAATACGCCACGGGGCTGACGAGCGCGCTCTGCATTGCGGATAACATCCTTAAAGAGGGTGCGCCCGCGGTGGAAAAATATTTCGCTTTCCTCTCTTCGGGCGGGAGCGACGGGCCCGTGGAACTTTTAAAGATCGCGGGCGTGGATCTGACCAGAAAAGAGCCGTTCGACGGCGCGCTGAAAGTGTTTAACGAAACGCTGGATAAATTCCTCGCAATGTAGAGAAAAGCCGATGGTACGGGCAAGATATAAAAACACAAAGGAAGATTTCGCCTGTTTCACGCGATACACGGAGTTTTTCGCGAACGGCAAACTCGCAAAGATTCTCTGTTTTCTCGTCGCGGCGCTCGCGCTCATCGTCGTGGCGCTTTTCACGGGGCAGGGCGTGTTCCTCGTCTGCGCCGCGATCTTCGCGGGGTTCGGGCTTTTGCTGCTCGCGCTCTCGCTGGGCGCGGTGAGCAAAAGGGTTTCGGCAATGCTCCGGGAGGCGAAGGAATTTTACGCGGTGGAAAACGTGTACGTCTTTTCGGAAAACGGATTCGCCGTGGAAAACAAGGTGAAGGGGCGCATCAAGACCAAAGAGGTTCCCTACGCGAATATTTTGCGGGCGGTGGAAGTGAAGAAGTTTTTCTTTCTCTACGTCAACCGCACGCTCGCGTTCATCGTGTCCAAGGCGGGCATCGAGGAGGGGAGCGCGGAAGAACTTTCAAAAACGCTTTTTGCCGCCCTCGGCAAAAAGAGATGCAAGCTGAAAAAAGGAAGGGAGAAACATGCCGAACGATAAGCAGAAAACCGCGGCGGAGATGCCGCACAATCTGGAAGCCGAGCAGTCCGTGCTCGGCTGTCTGGCGATAGACCGCGATATTCAGCTCGACGTGCTTTCCCAGCTTTCGGAAGAGGATTTCTATTCGGAATCGCACGGATACATCTTCCACGCGATGACCGAGATCAACAAAAAGAACGTCCCCGTGGACCTCGTTACCCTGCTCGACGAGCTGGAAAAGGAGGGCAACCTCGAGGCGGCGGGGGGCGTGGCGTATCTCACGGACCTCACGAAGATTATGCCGTCCACCGCGAATTACCGCTACTACGTGGATATCGTCAAGCGCGATTCCGTGCTGCGGCGGCTCATCCGCAGTTCGCAGGCCATCATCAGGAACGCCGCGGAGAGCACGGACAGGGGAGAGAGCGTGGCGTTCGCCGAAAAGGAAATTTTCGACGTGTCTATGTCCCTCGATACCTCTTCGCTCGTCAAGATCGATTCGGTCGTGCCCGAGGTGATGGACCGTTTCAACGCCATCAGCAAGGATAAGGACGCTTTCCAGGGGCTGAAAACGGGGTTCAGGCTGTTCGACGCGATGACCAACGGCCTGCACGAAACCGACCTCGTGCTGCTCGCCGCCCGCCCCGCGATGGGAAAAACGTCGTTCGCGATGAACATCGTGGAAAACATCGCCACCACGCAGGACAAAGTGTGCGCCGTGTTCTCCCTGGAAATGGGCAGGGAACAGCTCGCGCAGAGAATGCTTTGCTCGCTGGCGGAAGTCAATATGCAGAAAGCGCTCAAAGGCCAGCTGGAAAAGGACGAATGGAAGCGGCTCGCCGAGGCGCAGAACAAACTCAATTCCGCGAAGATCTTCATCGACGATTCGGCGATGATCACCCCCGCGGAAATGCTCTCCAAATGCCGCAGGCTGAAACGAAAATACGGGCTCGATCTCGTGATGGTGGACTATCTCCAGCTTATGAGTTCGGGCTCCCGCAATAAAAACGACAGCCGCCAGAACGAAATTTCGGAAATTTCCCGCAATATGAAAATTCTGGCGAAAGAGATCAGAGTGCCCGTGCTGGCGCTTTCCCAGCTTTCCCGCGCGGTGGAATCGAGAACGGGGCACCGCCCGCAGCTGAGCGACCTGCGCGAATCGGGCGCCATCGAGCAGGACGCGGACATCGTTATGTTCATCCACCGCCCCGATAAGTATGCGGACGCCAAGGAGATGGCGGAAGGCAAGGTGCAGGCGAACGTGGCGGAGATCCTCATCGAAAAGCACAGGAACGGCCCGACGGGCGTGGTGAAACTCTACTTCAAGGGCGAATGCACGAAGTTCCTCAACCTCACGGAGGAAGTCGTCGCGGAGAACGCGGCGCGGGCGGAGGAAACCGCCCCCGCGGAAGACCGGGGCTGGTATGAAGACGAAGAGCCGCCCCTCGAAGAAGAATCTTCCGCCCCGCCCTTCGACGACGATATATTCTGATATGGAAACGAAAATACTTCCGGTAACGGACGAAAGCGTTGCCCTCGCAAAAGAAATCCTGCTCGGCGGCGGACTGGTCGCCTTCCCCACGGAAACGGTTTACGGGCTGGGGGCGGACGGCACGAACGGCGACGCGGTGAAGAAAATTTACGAAGCGAAAGGGCGGCCCGCGGACAATCCGCTCATCGCGCACGTGCACCCCGATTTCGACATCGGCAAACTCGTTTACGTGGAAAACGACTACGCGCTCCGCCTCAAAGAGGCGTTTATGCCGGGGCCGCTCACCATGGTCTTTTATTCGAGGGGGGTCGTGTGCAAAGAGGCGGTGTGCGGGGGAGATACCCTCGCCGTGCGCATTCCCCGCCATGCGGGGGCGCAGAAACTGCTCCGCGCGGCAAAAATTCCCGTGGTCGCGCCGTCGGCGAACGTGTCCAAGCACGTCAGCCCGGTCACGGCGCAGCACGTTTTCGACGACCTCGCGGGCAAAATCCCCCTCATTCTGGACGGGGGCAAGAGCGACGGCGGCATCGAGAGCACGGTGCTCGACGTAACCGAAAAGGTGCCGCGCATCCTGCGCGCGGGGCTGATTACGCGGGAAATGATCGCGGCGGTGGCGGGGGACTGCGAAATCGCCGCCCATTTGCCGGGGGATAAAATACGCTCTCCGGGCGTAAAATACCGCCGTTATATGCCGCGCTGCAAAACGGCGCGCTTTTGCGCGGAGGATACCGCGCGCGCCGCCGCTTTGTACGATCGGGCGGCAGAAGAGGGAAAAAAGCCCGTGATCCTTTGCGAAAGCGGGGCGAAAGCCCGTTTTGCGGGCAGGGAGATCATCGACCTCGGCGGAAGCGGGGAGGAAATCGCCTCCAACCTGTTCGCCGCGCTCCGCGAAGGGGAACGGCGGGCCGATCTCATCATCGCGATCGAGCCTGCGGGCAGGGGAGGCGTTTACGACGGCGTGATGAACCGCCTGTGCAAAGCGGCGGAAAAATACGAAGAAGGCGGGTTTTCGCATTGAAGAGGATATTGTTCGTGTGCACGGGAAACACGTGCCGCTCCCCGATGGCGGAAGCCATACTGAAACAGAAGATCAAATGGGCGGGGCTGAAAGGCTACGCCGTTTCCTCCGCGGGGCTTGCCGCCGCCGAGGGGGACAAGATGAGCGAAAACGCGAAGAAGGCGCTCAGACAGCTGGGCGTGAAAACGCCCGCGTTTCACTCAAAACGGCTTACGGAAGAGATTCTGAAACGGAGCAGCTTTGTCGTGTGTATGACGGAGGCGCACAAGCGCGCCGTAAATTCGCCCAAAGCGAGGTCGGCCGCGGAACTCGCGGGCGCGGAAATTTCCGATCCTTACGGCGGCAGTCTGAACGAGTATATCCGCTGTTCGCACGAAATCGAGCGGCTTTGCAATATAATAATGAATAAAATCTTGAACGGAGAAGAATTATGAAAATTGCGCTTGCAAGCGATCACGGGGGCTACGAACTCAAAGAAAAACTCAAAAAACATCTCGGCGGGATCGGGGCGGAATACGTCGATTTCGGCACGGATTCGGAAAAGTCGGTCGATTATCCCGATTATGCGGAAAAGGCCGCCGAGGCTGTGCTTTCGGGCGAGTGCCGTTTCGGCATCGTGATCTGCGGCACGGGGATCGGCATTTCCATTGCCGCGAACAAGATCCCCGGCATCCGCTGCGCCCATTGCCACGACGCGTACAGCGCCCGTATGTCGCGCGCGCACAACGACGCGAATATGCTCGCGTTCGGCGCGCGGGTCATCGGCGAGGGGCTGATGTGCGACATCGTGGACGCGTTTTTAAACGGCGCTTTCGAGGGCGGCCGCCACGAAAAGAGAGTGGAAAAAATTTCGGAGATCGAGAGAAAATATCGCAAATAAAGGGGGAGTTTATATGAAAAAAATCAGAAAGGCGGTGATCGCCGCCGCGGGGCTGGGCACGCGCTTTCTGCCCATCACGAAGGCTGTGCCCAAATCCATGCTGCCCGTGGTCGATACGCCCACGCTCGATTACATCATAGACGAGGCTTGCGCGGCGG
>CALVZR010000218.1 GCA_944372565.1 uncultured Clostridia bacterium
CGGGATCGATGACTTCCATCGCCGCGGCGTCCGTTTTGTCGAGATCTTCTTCCTTTCCCGAAAGACAGCACCAGCGGAAGGGGCCGTATCCGTAATCGAAGAGCATTGGCCCCATAAGGTCCTCCACGTAGGAGGGAAAAACAAAACCTTCGCTCGTATCGACGCCGTTTTTCGCGATGTCCTTCGCGCCCGCGTCGAACACCGCCTTCATAAAGGAATTGCCGTAATCGAAAAAGTACGTGCCGCGCGCGGCGAGCTGCCGAATAAGCCGGTAGTGTTTTATCAAAGAGGCGTCTACGAGTTTCCGGAAGGTTTCCCTGTCCTCCGCGAGCAGGCGGGTGCGCTCTTCAAAACTCACGCCCTGCGGGCAGTAACCGCCGTCGTAGGGCACGTGGCAGCTCGTCTGGTCGGATAAAAGGTCGATATGCACCTTGTTTTCCGCGGCGTATTCGAGCAGGTCCACCACGTTTCCGCAGTAGGCGATCGATTCGCTCCGCTTTTCCGCCCGCGCCTTTTCCGCCAGCGAAAACGCCTCCGCCGCGCTGTACGTTACGAGGTGCACCCAGCCTTGCTTTCTGCGCGTTTCGATGCGGGAAATATCCACTTCCGCCACCACGGCGACCGCGTGCGCGATCTCCGCCGCCTTGGGCTGCGCGCCGCTCATGCCGCCCAGCCCCGAAGTGACGAACAGCTTTCCCGCGAGATCGCCGTTTTCGGGAACGCCGAGCACCTTGCGCCCCGCGTTGAGCAGGGTGTTGAACGTGCCGTGCACGATGCCCTGCGGCCCGATATACATCCAGCCGCCCGCCGTCATCTGCCCGTAGTTGCTCACTCCCGTCGCCGCCGCTTTCGCCCAGGTTTCGGGGTCGTCGAACATCCCCACCATCAGCCCGTTGGTGATGATCACCCGCGGCGAAGTTTTCTGCGAGGCGAACAGCCCCGCGGGGTGCCCGCTCGCCATCACGAGCGTCTGCGTATCGGTGAGTTCTTCGAGGTACCGGCAGATAAGGCGGTACTGCATCCAGTTCTGGCACACCTGCCCCGTTTCCCCGTACGTTACGAGTTCGTACGGATAGAGCGCCACCTCGAAATCGAGGTTGTTATCGATCATCACGCGGAAAGCCCTGCCTTCCGTGCACTTCCCCTTATATTCGCCTATAGGCCTGCCGTATATGCGCCCGCGCGGGCGGAAACGGTAGCCGTATATCCTGCCCCGCTCTTCGAGTTCGGCGGCAAATTCGGGCGCCACCGCCTCGTGCCATTCTTCGGGAATGTAGCGCAAAGCGTTTTTCAGCGCCAGCTTTTTCTGCGCCGCGCTCAGATTTGCCACGCGTTTGGGCGCGCGGCGGATGCCTTCGGCAAATTCCGGATATGCGGGAAGTTTTCCCCCGTCCCCCATCACTTCTTTTAAGTCGATCTTCATCTCAAAACTCCATTTTCCCCGCGGCCGCCTCCACCGCTTCGAGCAGAGAGCCGTTTATAATCAGTTCTTCCGAACGGTTGATGTCTTCGTACAGCGGGCGGTCCTCCGTGAGGAAGGGAACGACCTTGCGCACGCAGTCGTAAGCCGCCTGCGTGCCCGCGCCCAGCCCCTTGTTCCCCCTGAGGTCGATGGCCTGGCAGGCGCACATCAGTTCTATGGCGAGCACGCGCCGCGCGTTTTCCAGAATTTCGCGCGCCTTCCGCGCCGCGATGGTGCCCATGGAAACGTGGTCTTCCTGGTTGGCGCTCGACGGGATGGAATCCACGCTCGCGGGGTGGGACAGCACCTTGTTTTCCGAAACGAGCGCCGCAGCGGTGTACTGCACGATCATAAAGCCGCTGTTCACCCCGCCGTGCTCCACCAAAAATGAGGGCAGCCCCGAAAGCGAGGAATTGACCATGCGCTCGATCCTGCGCTCGGATATATCCGCGATCTCCGCGAGCGCGATGCCGAGAAAATCGAAGGCGAGCGCCACGGGCTGGCCGTGGAAATTTCCGCCCGAAACGGCCTCCTCGGTATCGGAAAAGATCACGGGGTTGTCGGTAACCGAATTGATTTCGATATCCACCTTGCTCTTCACGAAGTTCACCGCGTCCTTGCTCGCGCCGTGCACCTGCGGGGTGCAGCGCAGCGAATAGGCGTCCTGCACGCGGATCTCGCCCTGCCGCGTGACGTTGCGGCTGCCCTTCAAAAGCGCCGCCACCAGCCGCGCGGAATCGATCTGCCCCTTGTGCGGGCGGATGCCGTGCATGCGTTCGTCCAGCGCGTCCGTAATGCCGTTCTGCGCCTCGAAACTCATCGCCGCCGCAATATCCGCCACTTTCAGAAGGTCGAGCGCGTCGTACACGGCGAGCGCGCCGACGGCCGTCATAAACTGCGTGCCGTTGATGAGCGCAAGCCCCTCTTTCTGGGTGAGTTCCACCGTGGGAATGCCCGCCTTTTCCATCGCCTCCGCGCCCGGATAGACCTTGCCGCAAAACTTCGCCTGCCCCAGACCCAGAAGGGGAAGCACCATATGCGCCAGGGGAACGAGATCTCCGCTCGCGCCCAGCGAACCCTTTTCGGGAACGACGGGGGTTACCCCGCGATTGAGCATGGCGATTAAAGCGTTCACCGTTTCGGGGCGCACGCCCGAATAGCCGTTCGCGAAGTTGTTCACGCGCAGCAGCATGGCGGCGCGCACCACCTCGTCCTTAAAAAAATCTCCCGCGCCGACGGCGTGGGAGACGATCAGATTTTTCTGCAAACTGTTGGTAAACTTTTTTTCGATAAACGTTTCGCTGAACTTCCCGAACCCGGTCGTCACGCCGTAAACCACTCTGGACTCGTCCACCAACTTATCCACCACCCGCCTGGATCTTATGATGTTTTTCTCTGCAAGCGGAGAAAGCGAAACCTTTGCACCCTGCCTCGCCACGTTGATGATTTGCTGTAAAGTGATCTCGTTTCCGGTCAACACGACCTCCACCATGGTTCCCCTCCTTCCGCCTCCGGACGGACGATCTGCCGAAAATACGGGTTTTTGCGGTAAAACCGCAAAAAAAGGAACGTTCCTTTTTCCCGACTGCGACCTCCTTCGCCGATTAGTCCGAGCTAACGATTTTTTATATTGTATCATAAATTTCCCCTCTTGTAAATACCAAAAGTGAAAACTTTTCCTTTTTTTTCGAAATTTTTCTGTTTTGCACAAAAAGAGCGCCGCTCTTTTCCGCAATCCGTCCTGCGGAAAAGAGGCAGCGCCTTTGATGCCTTTTCCTTTTTTTCTTCTTATTATACGGCGGCGGGCGGGAAAAGTCAACCGCTTATCCTTTCCTTTCGCTTATGGAATCTATAAGCGGCGGTTTTTTTCTCCGAAAAACCCGCGCCTTTTTACTCATTCGTCGTTTATGCGACAAAGTTTTTATTGTGTCGATTATCGTCGGATTTTTCGGACGATTACGCGACCGTTTTGCGAATATTGTCGATTATTTATCCGAATCGAGGCAGATCTTGTCGATTCGGGAAAGTTCTTCGGCGGAAAAGCGCGTATCGAGCGAAAGGTTTTCTTTAATCTGCGAAGAACGGGACGCGCCGATGATCACGCTGGAAATCACATCTTCCTTCATCACCCAGGAAAGCGCCATCTGCGCGAGCGTCTGTCCGCGGCGCGCGGCGATTTCGCGCAGCGCCGCGATTTTCTTCGCCGTGGTTTCGCCGAGCGCGCTCTTTTTCAAGAACGCGCCGCGGCCCATGCGGCTGTCTTCCGGAATCCCCTGCGCATAGCGGTCGGTAAGCAGCCCCTGTTCTAGCGGAGAATAGATCGTGAGCCCCACCCCTGCCTCTTTCGCCGCGGCGAGCAGCCCGTCCGTTTCGATGCTCCTGTCCAGCATGGAATAGCGCACCTGATCGAGCACGACGGGCACCCGCAGTTCGGTAAGGAGATTCACCGCGGCGCGCATGCCCTCGGAAAAATAATTGGAAATGCCGATATAGAGTGCCTTGCCGCTGTCCACGATGCGTTTGAGCGCGAGGCAGGTTTCTTCGAGCGGCGTTTCGGCGTCGGCGCGGTGGTGATAGAAAATATCCACGTAGTCCAACCCTAAATTTTTCAGGCTGCGGTCCAAACTCGCGATGAGGTATTTGCGGCTGCCGCCGTCGCCGTAAGGGCCGTCCCATCCGTAAAAGCCGGCTTTGGTGGTGATCACCATCTCGTCGCGGTAAGAGGCGAGGTCGTTTTTGAGGATGCTGCCGAAATTGCATTCCGCGCTCCACGGTTCGGGGCCGTAGTTGTTTGCGATATCGAACACGGTAATTCCCGCGTCGAAGGCGGTGAACACCATGTCGCGCATATTTTCGTAGCGATCCACCGAGCCGAAATTGTGCCACAGCCCGAAAGAGATTTCCGAAAGTTTCAGCCCGCTCGCGCCCGCTTTGCGATAGCGCACGCCGTGATAGCGGTTTTTATCCGGTTTATAGTTTTTGTTCTTTTCCGAAAGAGCTTTTATCTGTTCCGCGTCCATGTTTATCCCTCTTTTTCTTTTTATTATAAGGCATATTGCGCTTTTTGTAAATCTTTTTTCGTCCGCCGTCCGTTTTTTTGCGCAACGGAAGGCGCCCTTTTCCCTGTACGGGACGCAAAAAAAATTTATTGACAAACCGCACTGCATCATTTATAATAAAAATATAACTAACTGCAAATCTTTCTTGCTGAGGAGGTGCCTATGCAAAGATCACGCGTTTCCGCGCTTGAAAACGTGTCGGTCCGGTTTTTTCTCGTGCGGCTCGGGAAGATCTTCTTCAACCTTTCCGCTCTGTTCCTCGTGCTGTCTTTCTGCGGCGTTCTGTCCTTTTTCGCAATTGCGTTTCTGTTTTTGATCGGGATTTTCGTCACCATTATCACGCTCGGAACGGTATTTTCTTTTGCGCCGGATTTTTGGAACAATCTTCTCTCCGGCACGGCTTTTTTCGCGGACGTCACAAATTTTTTCGTACAATATCGGTTTGTTTTTACCGGCGTTTCGGTTGCCGCGGCAGTTGCGGCGATCGTTCTGCTTTCTCTTGACCGACGGGAAAAACACGCTGCGCGAACGGTATTCGCGGCGATCTTCATCGTGTTGTCGCTGATCGGCGCTTTTGTCGCGGGAGGACTTTCATGAAAGAGATACGATTCAAAATCACGGGACTTCCCGCCCAAAGCAGCCCCGCTTTGACGGCGGACGGAACGCCCGTGCGGCTGAAAAGAAAAGGTTACGGCTTATACGACGGGTGTTTCCGGACCGAAAAAGAAGTTGCCGAGATCGCCCTTTCCGCGCGCCCCGAACTCAGCGGGAGAATGTGGTGGCTGACCGCGCTTATTACCTTTCTTTTGAGCGTTTTCGGGATTTTCGAGCCGCCGTACGGAAAAAAATGTTTTGCGGCGGATCTCGGAATGCTCCTGCCGCTGAAAGAGGATAACGAAATCGAACTCGCTTTCCGCGCCCCTTCGGAGAACGGCAGGGCGGCAGACGTTTTTGCCCCGAACGGATATACGGAAACCGAAAACATCTGTTTTACCGATAAAAAGGCAAAACGGCGGCGCAGGATCGTTTTCGCCGTAAAAGTGCTTTCCTGGCTGTGCATCGCCTTTGCGGCGGTATGTTTGACAGCAAAAGGAGTTTAAAGGGAAAATGAAGGTTTTTATCAAAAATAAAATCATGTCGTGGGGAAACGGCTCTTCCGTTACGGACGAAACGGGGAAAACCGTTTTCGAGGTGAAAGGCAAAGTATTCAGCATCACACGGAAAAAATTTCTGTGCGATGCGGAGGGAAACAGGCTGTTTACCGTCCGCAACAGATGGCTCAACCTGTTTATCCACAAGGCGTTTATTTACGATAAGGACAAGAAAAAGATTGCCGCGGTGAAAAACAAATTATTTACCGCGCGGCAGGAATATTACGTGCTCGGCTGTAAGGACGATATCAAAATCGACGGAAAATTCTTCTCCTATACTGCAAATATTTTGAAAAACGGAGAGATCGCGGGAACGATACGCCGGCAGATCACGTTGGTTGCGGACGCATTCGAGCTGGAAGCAAACGAAGAAGATCTCGCGTTTTTCGTTTCGCTCGTCATCGCGATAGACAATATCTGCGACAAAAAACACCGTTGAATTGAACAAAAGGGCTTTTTGCGTTTTTTTACGCGCTCACGCATTGTAATGGCGGCAAGACGGCTGCCGCCGTGCCGCCAAACGTTCACAAATATAAAAACAATCCGAACGCTCGCCGGCTGAATTCGGTTTCGGCTTCGGATTTGTTTTTTATTTATGACAGCGCCATTACATTGATTTTGAACTTCCGCTTTTGTATAATAAATACACGTTAAAAGCAGTCAGTAGAGGTTAATATGAAAATCACGGTAATAAACGGCACGGAGAAACGCGGCGTTACCTATAAATTAAAAAAGATTTTTTTGGAAAGATTTCAGTCTGCTGAGATAACTGAATTCTATTTACCGAAAGACTGTCCCGCTTTTTGTTGCGGTTGCACAAATTGTTTTATGCGCGGAGAAGATACCTGTAAAGATCACGTTTACATAAGCGCAATCGAAAAATCACTTATACTGAGTGATTTAATTGTAATGACTTCCCCCTCCTATGTAATGCATGTTACCGGCGCAATGAAAACCTTATTGGATCATTTCGGATATCGTTGGATGCCCCACAGACCTGCCGCAGAAATGTTTGGCAAACGTGCTGTTATTATTACGCAATGTCTTGGGGCAGGGGCAACTTCGACGGCAAAAGATATAAAACACAGCCTTTCGTGGTGGGGCATTTCAAAAATCGAAGTATTTAAATGCTCCCTTATGAGCGACATTGTTTGGAGCAGTTTGCCCGAAAAGAAAAGGAAACATTTGACAAATAAAATCAACAGGCTTGCCTGCAAATTCGCAAGGTTCAATTACGCAAAGCCGGCCCGAACGAAAATCAGGACAAAAATCAAGTTTGAATTATGCCGCTTCATACAAAAGCGGGTACGAAAAAACGGCATTATCGGCCTCGATAATAAATATTGGCACGACAATGGCTGGCTTGATAATAGTCGCCCGTGGAATAAAACGTAAACAAAGACCTGTTTATATAAAAAACGGCGTTCAGAACGGCAGAACGCCGAGATGTTCGAGCAGGATTTTCAGCCCGATGAGGATGAGCACCGCGCCGCCGAAAATTTCCGCTTTGCCGGAAAAGCGCGCGCCCACCTTGTTGCCGAGCAGCACGCCCAGCGCGCTCAAAGCGAAGGTGATCGCGCCGATGACCGCGCACCCCACCCAGACGTTTGTTCCCGTGGCGACGAACGTGACGCCCACCACGAGCGCGTCTATACTCGTGGCAAACGACATCAAAAGGAGCATCTTAAAATGCAGCGCGCCTTCTTCCTCGCTTTTTTCGTCCCCGCCCTTCACCGCCTCCGCGATCATCTTGATGCCGATGAAGGCGAGCAGCGCGAACGCGATCCAGTGATCGACCGGTTCGATATATTCTTTGAGCCAGAAACTCACCCAATACCCGATGAGCGGCATGAGCGCCTGAAACAGCCCGAACATAAAAGCGATCAGAAAAAGGTGCTTTACGTTGAGCTTTTTCATTTCCAGCCCGCGGCACATCGCCACGGCGAAAGCGTCCATCGCGAGGGCGACCGCCGTGCCCGCAAGTTCTATCCAATTCATTTTTTATCCACCCGTATAGAAGTATATTTTTCCTTCCGCCGCCGTATGCCGGACGGGAATAAAACGAACCCGATTGAAAGCGGGCATATCGCCCCATCTGCTGCGTTAAAACCCTTGGCAATAGGGTCGGCTTTGCCTTGTATCTAAAACGGTCTGCCCGCTTTAAATTGCTTCGCACCCTTAAATAGCGTATTTTGGGATGAATTGGCGCGATGACGAAGCGGCAATGCCGCTCGCATTGCAATGAGGAAGAACGAAAAGGCGCACAAAAGCCGCATTTAAGGGTCGGTTCGTATTACTCCCCGTCCGGTATCGCGCCGCTCCGCCGAAAGAGCGGCTTTTCAGGAAAAACTGCTGCGCCCGGATCGGGCGCAGTAGCCGTTTTTTAAATTTCAGATTTTCGGTTTTTCCGACATGATCTCATCGAGCGATCTTCCCGGGGCGACCATGGGGAGAACGAAATCGTCGATATCGATCTCCGCGTCGATCACCGCGGGGGCGTTCTTTGCGAGCGCCGCTTTGAGCGCCGCGTCGAACTCCTTTTTATCCCGCGCGCGGTAGCCGTCTATGCCGTAGGCGTCTGCCAGTTTCACGAAATCGGGTCCGCGGTCGAGCGTGGTTTCCGAATAGCGTTTGCCGTAAAAGAGGGTCTGCCACTGCCGCACGTTGCCCAGCGTGTGATTATCGATGATGACGATGATCACCGGGATATGATAGTATTGCAGCGTACAGAGCTCGTTGCAGTTCATGCGGAAACTGCCGTCGCCCGCGATGGCGATCACAGGGTATTTGTCGCCAATCCCCACCTTTGCGCCCATCGCCGCGCCCGTGCCGAAGCCCATGGTGCCCAGCCCGCCCGAAGTGATGAGCGTGCGCGGGCGCAGGTATTTGCCGAACTGCGCCGTCCAGAGCTGGTTCTGCCCCACTTCCGTGGTGAGAACGGCTTTATCGTCGGTAAATTCGTATATCTTTTTGAGGATATATTCGGGATTGAGCGGCACGTTTTCGCCGTCTTTGTGCGGAAATTCCGCCTTGTAGCGGGAAAGCTCTTCCAAAAACGCGCCGTCCTTGTGCGGGGCGATGGCGGCGTTCAGCGCTTTCAGCACCTCTTTCGCGTCGCCCACGAGCTGCTGCGTGATGCGCACGTTTTTGCTGATTTCCGCGGGGTCGATGTCGATGTGGATGATTTTGGCGTTCTTCACGAACTTCGCCGTGTTGGAAGTTACCCTGTCGGAAAAGCGCATGCCGACGGCGACCACCGCGTCCGCCGCGTTGATGCCGATATTGGACGCCTTGGTGCCGTGCATGCCGATCATCCCCATGAACTTTTCGTCGTCCGTGGGATAGGAGCCCAGCCCCATCATCGTGGAGGAAACGGGGCAGTTGAGTTTATCCGCAAGCTCTTTGAGCTCTGCGCTCGCCCCCGCGGTGATCACGCCGCCGCCGCTCACGATGAACGGGCGTTTCGCCGCATCGAGAATGGCGACCGCCTTTTTCAGATCCTCCGCGTTCGTGAAGGGCGCGGGGCGGTATTCGCGCGGTTTTTCGGGCGCGTAGTCGCATTCCTGCGCGGTGGCGTCCTTGGTGATGTCGATGAGCACCGG
>CALVZR010000219.1 GCA_944372565.1 uncultured Clostridia bacterium
TGCAAAAGCACTGAGTTTTACATTCGCCGTGATAACGCCGTTCGCTATACTGACTGATTCCGTCAAAGGCTGCGTTTTATCTTCCGTATCCTTATAAACGGAGGAGGTCAATAAAAGGCTTCCGCCCATTTCGGTAATCGTGCCGTAATCGTATCCCATGCAATCCGCCCCCATTGCCGTAAATGTAACAAAAGCGGTAAACGTATCATCTTCGTTAATATTCAAATAATAATGATACATCTGCTTATCGTCCATCCCGTAATAAGTTCCGGAGGCAATGCTTTCTTCCGCGGAACTTTCCACACGGGAAAGCGTTACTTCTGCGCGCGGCGTACCTGCAACGACGGGAACTTTGAAAGTCAAAGAGCCGTCTTCACCCACGACGACCTCTCCCGCCGTGGTGATTCCCTCAGGAATCAAAACGCCTTTGCCCGAAAGCATATCTTCAATTCCGATAAATCCTGTTTCCGTGAAATCTTCGTTTTCTCCGCTCGCGTCTTCGGAAAGGAACTGATAGGAACCGTCCCCGCGAACGACCATACTGAGATCAAATGTACTGCCCATCACGGTCGCAGTTCCTTCATATGTTGCGACCACCCCCACGGGAGCCGTTACCGCAGTTACAGTAATCTCTTTTGTGTCCGAGGCAAACGGACTCATTTTTACATCTGCTTTTATAACGCCGTCTTCGATCGAAACTGATTCCGTTAAAGCTTTCGTATCATCCTCTTTTTCCTTATAAACGGAAGATGTCATTCTGCACATCGCACCCATCAGCGTATAGGTACCGTAATCATACGCAAATCCAGACCCCATCCCCGTCATCTCAAACGAGGTAAACGCCATAAATCTTCCGTCTTCGGAAAGGTTGAGATAATATTTATAAATCCCGTCCTCCCCGAAATATAATCCCGTTTCCAACGTTTCGGTTTCGGTACTTCCGCCGCCTGTATAGGGAACGGCATAGAATGTCACCATTTCCCCCGTATCGTCATTTTCCATCGGACTGGGTATTGTTGCCGTTCCGACATAAATCGTGCCAATTACTTTCAATCTGCCGTCCGTTTCTTTCTCAAAATTACAGGTTTTTCCATCACTGCTGACATCTTCTCCGTTTACTTTTTTAAAAAGAAGTAAATAGTTGGAAGTCATCTTGCTGACTGTTCCCGCCGACTTTTCCGTTTTAAACTCAGCCGTGTCGGAAAAAACAAAATCACCGTCATCTTCTATTTTAAGATAAATAACATAAGATGACATAAACTCGGATAAATCGATACTGTAAACACCCGCAATATCGATTTTCTCTCCGTCCCCGCCGCCTGTTTCTTCGTCCGTGCGGCAGGCAAACAGCCCGACCGCCATCACGAGCGCCAACATGACCGACAATGCGGTCCGCCAAAACTTTTTCATTTTTTCTCTCCTTTTTGTTTTTTTATAAATCCGCCGTTCCTCTTCCGGCGTTTTATACGTTTTACTTTACTTAGCTAAAGCGAACGGGTAAAAAATCCCCTCTTCGCAGAAAGCCGCATTCATTTTGCGAACGATTCCGAAATCTCCGCAAGGCGGAGAATCTCCCTTTCGAGGGCGATCGCCCGCGCCGCGGTTTCGTCCGCCTCGGCGGCGACCTCCCGCACGAAAGTTTCGTCTTTGATCCCCGCGAGGTTGATACGCACGTTGAGCACCGCGCCCAGCACCGCCGTCCGCGCCGCCATCGCGGCAACCAGCCCGTCGCTCAGCGCGTTTTTGTTGCCGCTCTTCACCGCGGCTTTTGCGAGCGGCAGAACTTCGAGCGCCGTTTTTGCCGTTTCCAGCGGCACGAGCGCCGCCGTTTTCAGCCCGCGCTGCATAGCCTCTTTTCTGTGCAGCGCGGCGGTTTCCGGTTCTTTTGGAAGTTTGAGCGCCGCCATATATTCCGAAAAACTTTCGGTGTCTTTCTGCACGCATTCCGTCAGCTTTTCGCACAGCGTTTCCGCTTTTTGCGCGACGGAACGCATCTCCTCCGCCACGGCGGCGTATTTTTCCCCCGCGGTGAGGTTCGCCACCATGCCCGCGAGCGCCGCGCCCAGCGCCCCGAAGAGCGCCGCCGCGCTGCCGCCGCCCGGGGCGGGCGCGTCCGACAGCGTGAGCGATAAAAATTCCTTTACGGTGAGAGCGGGAAGTTCTTTCATATCAGCCTGCTCTCCAACACCTGCTCCGCCGAGAAATTTTCCAATTGCAGGTAGTATTCGGCACAGTCCGTCAGCGCCTGCATGGGCACTAATCCCACGATCTCGCTGCCGATCACGTTTACGCCCCAGCGGCGCGCCTCGGTCTTTACCGCCTCGAACACGCGATAAATTGCCGTTTTGGAAAAATCCGTGAGGTTCATGGAAACCTGCACGATGCCGCGCTCTTCCAGCGCGACGGGCATCGCCTTGCAATAACGGAAACCGCCGTTGATATACCGCACCGCCTTCACGATGCTCTTCGCGATCTCCGGATTATCCGTGGCGAGGTTCACGTTATACGCCACCAGCGGCGGGCGCGCCCCGATGGCGGTAACGCCGCCCGTGGGGTGGATGGTTTCCGGCCCGAAATCGGGTTTCCAGAGCGATTTATCTTTCATTTTTTCCGCCATCCCCTCGAACTGCCCCTTGCGGATGTCCGAAAGGTTTACCCTGTGCGGGGCGGTTGCGGACTGTTCATAGAGGAAAAACGGCTGACCGAACTTCTCGCTCGCCTCCTTCGCCGCGGCTTTCGCCGCCGCGTCCGCGTCCTCCACCGTGGCGTTTTTCACGGGGATGAAGGGGATGACGTCCGCCGCCCCCATGCGGGGATGCTGACCTTCGTGCTTGGTCATATCGATGAGTTCCACCGCCCTGCCCACCGACTCCACGACGGCGGAAACGAGCGGCTCCGGCTCCCCGATCACGGTAACGACCGTGCGGTTGTGATCCTTATCCGAAGAATAATCGAGCAGTTTCACGCCCGCTTTGCCGCGGAAACAATCGACGATTTTCTCCACCTTGGCAAGATCTCTCCCCTCGCTGTAATTGGGCACGCATTCGAGCAGTTTAACCATATACTCTCTCTCCTTTCTTGAAAACGGTTTTTACCAGGTTCATGCCCGTGAAATAGGGCAGAAATTCCTTCTTTTTACAGGAAAATATCACGAAATCCGCCTGTTTGCCTACCTCGATGCTGCCCGCCGTTTTTTCCCTGCCGCACGCCGCCGCGCCGTTGATGGTCATCGCCGTGAGCGTTTCCTCCACGCTCATTTTCAGGTAGATACAGCAGAGCGCGAACGCCAGCGGCAGCTGATAGGTGCAGCAGCTGCCCGGATTGAAATCGCTCGCAACGGCGACCGCCGCGCCCGCGTCGATCAGTTTCCTGGCGGGGGCGTATTCTTCGCCTAAACAAAACGCCGTGAGGGGCAGCACGGTTGCGATCGTGCCCGAACGGGCGAGCGACAAAACGTCCTCTTCACGGATCTTGAGCAGATGGTCGGCGGAAACCGCCCCCAGCCTCGCGCCTAGCCCCGCGCCGCCGAGGGGAAACATCTCGTCCGCATGCAGTTTGAGTTTCAGCCCCAGCTCTTTTGCTCTTTTCAGGTAGCGTTCGCTCTGTTCCAGAGAAAAAACGCCCTTTTCGCAGAAGATATCCGCAAACTCCGCAAGCCCGCTCTCCGCGACCTTCGGAAGGTATCGTTCCACGCATCGATCGATATAACTTTCCGCCGTTTCGCCCGCGGGCACGGCGTGCGCCCCCAAATAGGTGGGCACCAGTTCCGTTTTCTGCCTTTCATTGAGCGTTTTCACCGCGGAAAGCTGTTTGAGTTCGGTTTCTTCGTCCAGCCCGTAGCCGCTCTTCACCTCGCACGTCGTCACGCCGAACGCCAGCATCTTTTCTAAATGCCCTTCCGCCTGCCGCACGAGTTCTTCTTCGCTTGCCGCACGCGTGGCTGCCACCGTCGCCGCGATACCGCCGCCCCGCTCCATAATCTTCATATACGGTTCGCCGCGCAGGCGCATGGAAAATTCTTCCGAACGCTCCCCCGCGAAAACGAGGTGGGTGTGGCTGTCCGCAAAGCCGGGCGTAACGAGAGCGCCGCCGCAGTCGAGAATCTCCGCCCCGCGGCAGATCTTTTCCAGCTCCCCGCGCGTTCCCACCGCCTCGATTTTTCCTTCCGAAACGTAAAACGCGCCGTCCTTTATGCACCCCGCGTCCCCCATCGCCGCGCCGCGCTTTACGCCCCCCGCCGCGGTAACCAGTTCGCCGATATTGACCGCGAGAAAGTTCATCGCATGCACCTCTCGATCAGCGCGTCGTCCGCAAGGGCGGGAAGGGTGATGCAGTCCGAAGTGTTTTTTGTATAGCTTTCCGCTACTTCCCTCGC
>CALVZR010000220.1 GCA_944372565.1 uncultured Clostridia bacterium
GCCTGAAATCGGCATACGACAACCGCCCGCTCACCTTCGAGGAATTCAACGAAAAGCTGCCCCAGCTCATCTGCGTTTCGGCAACGCCCGCGGAATACGAATTGCAGCGCGCGGGGCAGGTGGTGGAACAGCTCATCCGCCCGACGGGGCTGTTGGATCCCACGGTGGAAGTGCGCCCCACCAAGGGGCAGATCGACGACGTGCTCGCGGAAATCCACAAGGCGGTTTCCGAAAAGGGCAGGGTGCTCATCACCACGCTCACCAAGAAGATGGCGGAGAGCCTGACGGAATACCTCAAGGAAAACGGCGTGAAGGTGCGCTATATGCACAGCGATATCGAAACGCTCGAACGCATCGACATCGTCACGGGTCTGCGCGAAGGCGAGTTCGACGTGCTCGTGGGCATCAACCTGCTCCGCGAGGGGCTGGATCTGCCGGAAGTAAAACTCGTCGTGATTCTGGACGCCGACAAGGAGGGCTTCCTCCGCAGCGAAACGGCGTTCATCCAGACCATCGGCAGGGCGGCGCGAAACGCCGAAGGGCGGGTGATTATGTATGCGGACGAGATGACGGGCAGTATGCAGCGCGCCATAGACGAAACCGAACGCCGCCGCAGGATTCAGAGCGAATACAACCAAAAACACGGCATCGTGCCGAAGACCATCATCAAGAAGGTGGTGAACACCATAGAGATCACCAGGAAGGCGGACAGGACGAAGGACATCCGCGCGGCGGACATCCCCGCGGAGATCGAAAAACTGAAAGGGCTGATGAAGGTGGCTTCCGCCAACCTCGATTTCGAGCAGTGCATCGAAATCAGGGAAACCATCGCCAAGCTCAAGGCGAAGATGAGAAAAGCGCAATGAGAGGAAAGAATTTATGCAGCAGTATATTACGGTAAAGGGCGCGCGGGAAAACAACCTGAAAAACGTGAACGTAACCATTCCGCGCGATAAACTCGTGGTGTTTACGGGGCTTTCGGGCAGCGGCAAGAGCACGCTGGCTTTCGATACCATCTTCGCCGAAGGACAGCGGCGGTATATGGAGAGTCTTTCGAGCTACGCGAGGCAGTTTCTGGGGCAGATGGAAAAGCCGGACGTGGACAGCATAGAGGGGCTTTCGCCCGCCATTTCCATCGACCAGAAGACCACCTCGCGCAATCCCCGCTCCACGGTGGGCACCGTCACGGAAATTTACGATTATTTCCGCCTGCTCTTCGCGCGGGCGGGCGTTCCTCACTGCCCGAAATGCGGCAGGGAAATCAAGCGGCAGACGGTGGACGACATCGTGGACAAGGTGCTTTCGAGCGGCGCGGGCAGCAAAATCGTGGTGAAAGCGCCCGTAGTGCGGGGCAGGAAAGGGGAATATTCCAAACAGCTCGAAGGGTACAGAAAATCGGGATACGTGCGCGCGGAGATCGACGGCAGGGTGTACGATCTTGAAGAGGACATCAAACTCGATAAAAACGTCAAGCACAATATTTCGGTGGTCATCGACCGCATCGTGGTAAAGGAGGGCGTGGAAAAGCGGCTCACGGGCAGTCTGGAAAACGCGTTCAAACTCGCCGAGGGGCTGGCGCTTGTGGAAATCAACGGCGAAAACGAATTGTTTTCCACCAATTACGCCTGCCCGGACTGCGGCATCAGCATCGAGGAGATCGAGCCGCGGCTCTTTTCCTTCAACAACCCGTTCGGGGCGTGCCCCGTATGCCACGGGCTGGGATTCAAACAGGAGATCGACCCCGCGCTTATCTGCCGCGATCCGAACAAGTCCCTGCGGGAGGGCGCGATGACCGTAACGGGGTGGAACCTCGATACGGGGCGCATCAGCGAGATGTATTTTTCGGCGCTTTCGGAACATTACGGCTTTTCGCTCGATACTCCCGTGAAGGATCTTCCCAAGGAGATCGTGGATATTCTGCTTTACGGCAACCACGGCGAAAAAATCCGCCTGGATTACAAAACGCGCACCTTTGCGGGCAGTTACAGCGCGGCGTGGGAGGGAATCATCCCCAATCTCGCGCGCAGATACCGCGAAACGACGAGCGATTTCACCAAAATGGAGATCGAGCGCTATATGACGAGCACCCCGTGCGACGAATGCCGCGGCAGACTGCTCAAAAAGGAGGCGCTCGCCGTTACGGTGGGCGGCAAAAACATCGCCGAACTCACCGAGATGTCCGTGGATAAACTCTTTGATTTCCTCGCGGACCTGCATTTTTCCAAAACGAACGAATTGATTTCCGCGCCCATTTTAAAGGAAATCCGCGCGCGGCTGCAATTCCTCAAAGACGTGGGGCTGGGCTATCTCACCCTCGCGCGGAGCGCCGGCTCGCTTTCGGGCGGGGAGGCGCAGCGCATCCGCCTCGCCACGCAGATCGGCAGCGGGCTCACGGGCGTGCTGTATATCCTCGACGAGCCGAGCATCGGACTGCACCAGCGGGATAACGAAAAACTGCTCGCCACCTTAAAACATCTTCGCGATCTCGGCAACACGCTCATCGTGGTCGAACACGACGAGGACACGATGCGCGCGGCGGATTTCATCGTGGATATCGGGCGGTTCGCGGGTGTGCACGGCGGCGAGGTGGTGGCGACGGGCACGGCGGAGGAGATCGCTCAAAATCCGCTTTCCATCACGGGGGATTTCCTCGCGGGGCGGCGGAAGATAGAGATTCCCGCCGTGCGCAAAAAGCCGGACGGCAGGTGGCTGGAAATTTCCGGCGCGCGGCAGAACAATCTGAAAAATATCGACGTGAAGTTCCCCGTGGGGCTGCTCACCGCCGTCACGGGGGTTTCGGGCAGCGGGAAAAGCTCGCTCGTGAACGAGATCGTGTATCCCGAACTCGCGGCGCGGCTGAACGGCGCGAAGATCCGCCCCGGCGATTTCGACGACATCCGCGGGCTGGAATATTTCGATAAGGTCATCGCGATAGACCAGTCGCCCATCGGCAGAACGCCGCGGAGCAACCCCGCCACCTACACGGGGGTGTTCACGCCGATACGCGAACTCTTCGCCGCCACGCCGGACGCAAAGGAACGCGGCTACAAATCGGGCAGGTTTTCCTTCAACGTGTCGGGCGGGCGGTGCGAAAACTGCGCGGGCGACGGCATCATCAAAATCGAGATGCACTTTCTGCCGGACGTGTACGTGCCCTGCGAAGTGTGCCACGGCGCGCGCTACAACCGCGAAACGCTGCAGGTGCGTTACAAGGGCAAGAACATCAGCGAAGTGCTGGAAATGACCGTGGACGAGGCGGTGGAGTTTTTCGCCAATCTGCCTTCCATATACAATAAGATCAAAACGCTGCAGGACGTGGGGCTGGGCTATATCCGCCTGGGGCAGTCCTCCACCACCCTTTCGGGCGGGGAGGCGCAGCGCGTGAAGCTCGCCACCGAACTTTCCAAGCGCCCCACGGGCAAAACGCTGTATATCCTCGACGAGCCGACCACCGGTCTGCATTCCTACGACGTGGAAAAACTGTGCCGCATCCTCGCGCGCCTGCGCGAAGGCGGAAACACCGTGATCGTGATCGAGCACAATCTCGACGTGATCAAAACGGCGGACTACATCGTGGACCTCGGCCCCGAAGGGGGCGACGGCGGCGGCACGGTGGTGGCGTGCGGTTCCCCCGAGGAAGTGGCGCTCGTAAAGGACAGCCGCACGGGCGTGTTTTTGAAAAAAATTCTGGAAAATCGATAAAAAACCCAACAAACCGTGCCCGCGGTTTGTTTAATATACGGAGCAAAACGGAGAGGAACGCGGAAACGCGTTTTCTCCGGACGGGGAGAAAGCTGTGGGGAACAACAAGCTGAACGCGTATGCCGCGCGGATGAAGGAAGGCGACGAAGAAGCCTTCGCCCTGCTCTACGAAAGCACGAAGAAGGGAGTCTTCTCGTTCGTGTATTCCGTCACGCGGGATTACGAAGTTTCGGAAGAGCTGATGCAGGAAACATACGTAAGGGTAAAACAGAATATCCGATCGTATCGGGAAGGGAATTTTTCCGCCTGGCTTTTAATGATCGCGCGCAATCTCGCCTATAATCACGTGCGCCGCGCAAAGCGGGAAACGCCCCTGCCCGAAAACCCGTCCGAACGGGAATACCGGATGGAGGAGGTCGGAACGCCCGTTCTCGACGCGGTGAAGGCCGTTCTCGGCGAGGAGGAGGGGCAGATCGTGGTGCTGCACGCGGTGGGCGGCTACAAACACCGCGAAATCGCAAAAATGCTGAACAAGCCGCTCGGCACGGTAACGTGGACGTATAAAAACGCGCTTGAAAAGCTGCGGAAATATCTGGAAGAGGAGGGGAAAAGGTGAAAAAGAAAGAGATTTTAAAACAACTGAACGCCGAATTCGACCGACTCACGCCCGATATGAGCGATCGGGTGAAAAACCAGCCCATCGAGGGAGATTTCGTGCCCGAAACCGTTCCCGTTTACGCGGAGGGCGGCGGAAGTTCCGGCGGGAGGGACAAGAGGAAACTCGCCGCCGTTTTCGCGGCAGTCGCCGTGCTCTTTATCGCCGCGGCGGTGATGCTCGTTTTCCTGATGCCCGCGTGGCGCAGCGGATGCAGTTATCGGCTGGGCGAGGGGTATATTTCCATTGAAACGAAGGGCGCGGGGGGCGTTTCCCTGCTGGCGGACGTCGAACCGAAAACGGCGGAAAGCGGATTTTCGCTTTTCCTCGTGACGGACAGCGACGGCAAGGTAGTGAACGTAACGGCGGGCGACCGCGCGGCGGAAATCCTGCTCGCGGGCGTTTCCGCGGAATGCGCGGCAAAGGGCGAAAGCCTTACGGGCGGCGCGGCGGAAGAAACGGTGCGCCTCCTTTCGGAAAAGGCGCGCGCGCTCGGTTACCTTGCGGACGGCACGCTCTCGCTCACCAGCGTATCGGCGCAGGGCGGGGCGGCATCGGAAGAACTTGCGAAAAGCGCGGGAGAGAGCGCGCAAAGCGGTGCGGGAGCGGGCGTTTCGGTCGTTTCCGCCGCGGGCGACGAGGCGTATCTCCGCGCCGCGCTGGGCGTTTCGGAAGGTTCGGTGGAGGATTTGCTTGCCATCGCCGCGGAAAAGAAAGGCTATCTTTCGGAATCGGCCGAAGAAATGTTTTCGGGGGCGGATTCGGGCGCAAACGAGGCGTATAACGCCTACTTGTTCGAACTGCTCGAAGAATATATCGACCTGCTCGATGACCGCGCGGAGGCGATAGACGAACTTTTTGAGATCTGCATGGAGATCAGGGAAGAACTCGGTCTGTCCGGTCTGGCAAAACCGGTCATCGTATGGGATGAAGAGAAAAACGCCGCCGTGCTCAATCCCGATATAGAAGGGAGCGTCGGCAGAGAATGGAAAGAGGAATTTGAAGAGGCGATGGAAGAGTGCGCCGAGGCAGGGTTTATCCCGCACGGGGATGAGGACCTCTACCTGTACCGACTGTTTTATTCGAGCGTGGATTTTGAACTCGCGGAAGAGATCTTGGAGCGTTTCGAGGATACGCTTGCCGAGATCAATGAGGTTTTGGAAAAGATCAAGGAACTTTTTGCGGGGCTGACGACGCAGTTCGGGGAATATCTCGAAGAGCTGAAAGCGGAGTGGGCTTCGCTCACGGACGGCTGGTCGCAGAGCTCGTTTACAGACCCCGAAGATTATATCGAGGCGATGACCGAAGCCTTCGAGCGGGAATACGAACGCCTGCTCGGCCGCGGCTGATGTATTTCTGATTTTATTTTCCTTTTTCCCGCCGAAAGCATTCCGCTTTCGGCGGGAAAGTTTTTTTAAACGGCACAAATCCGCCGACCGGCGCCGGTACAGATGGGGAACGGTTCATCTGAAAGGCTTTTGCCCGTTTCTTCCGTTAAATCGCGTATTTCTGCGCGTTTTATCCTTTATAATAGACGAAAGTATATAAGGCGACTGAAATCGATAAA
>CALVZR010000221.1 GCA_944372565.1 uncultured Clostridia bacterium
CACGGTTACCGAAAGATACGCGCCTTCATCGCTTAAAAGTTCTTCCGTGAATGTATAATAGAAACGCACCCCTATATTTCCGTTCGCGCTCACGTTCATGGCTTTCAGCACGTCGCCCGTGACCACGGGGCCTTCGTCCAGATTGACGATCTCCACGCTGTTGAGAATGAGCGGCGCGCCGTTTTGCTGCGGATAAATTTTGATCTTTCCCGCGTCCAGCAGATTTGCATGGTTGACGATGACGCCTTTCAACGATGGATCTCCCACATCTTCCCCATGCGCGGGACCGTGAACGGTCGTTCCGTTATCCGCGTCGAAATACGTCAGTAATCCGTTCTGTACCCGTAAGCGAACGATATGACTTCCCGTAGGACCGCCGCCGGCGTGCGCCGTAGCCACGTAGTAGCGGTTTTGCGCATTATAGTTAATCACGTTCGCGCCGTTTCGCTGCAACACCTCGGTGGCTTCCGTCGTGGACGTATATACGCGGAACGTCATTCCGTTGCCGAAATCGACCATAAAGTCGTTACAGACTCCCTCCGCATTGTAGTTTTGGTTGATATCCAGAATCAGATCGAAGTTTTTATATTCGTTTACGCTTTCAAGATAACCGTACGTTTCGCCGTTCGCCAGGGAAACGCCGCAGTCGGCAGTCATAGCAGCGTCCGTCGCGGTGAACAATTCGCTTTCCGTAGTGCCGTCCGTTTTATAGTCCTTCTTCCCGTCGGGCACGGCGCCATACGCCTTGTCCTTATATTCTTCGCCTTCCGTGTAAGGGATTACGTCTATTCTGCTCAGCGCAAGCGTTTTGGTCGTATATACGTCTATCCCGATGGAGATCTTTCCGTATTCCGCCGTATAATCGTCTCCCTCCACGCTATCGTAGTTATAGGTGTTCATCGCGCCTTTATACGGTGAATTGTATTGGCTTCCGTCAAAATCATCGTAAAAATAGATCCCTTCGTCGCGCACGGACAGTTTCATGTATCTCACGCGAGTGCCGTCCGTATTGCTGCCCCATACCCAAAAATACTCAGTATTTACGGGTTGCGACGGCAAATATTCCGTTCCCGTTTCGCGGTTCCACAGTGCCGGTGCTCCGTTTATCGCCGTAGGCATATAACTGTTGTTATTGTTTGCGCTCGGCAGGTTCATTTCCACGTTCCCGAAAGAAATGCGGATACCGGATCCCGCGGAATTTCCCTCTTCTTCGTAGCAGGTCATATCGAGATACAGGTCGAATTCCTTAAATTCCTGCGACGTGGAAACCGTGGTGAACGTCGTTCCCAGTCCGTGCGAGATATCCCCGCCCTCGAACACGAGGGATTTTTCCCCCACATATTCGCCTTCGGTTACCGTGCCCTGCTCCACTTCCCAAACGGTGTTGGAAAGATCGGCGTCGTCCACATACTGCAGCGGCTGTGCCCCGTCCCCTTCCGCTCCCGCGGAAAGGGGAAACGCAAGCGCGGCTGCCGACAGCATCGTCAGCGACAGGAAGAGCATCAGCCCCGCCGTCGCTCTTTTCGTTTTTCTTCTCATGCTTTCCTCCTTTTTATTTTATTTGCGTATCCCGCAAATTCGCCTTATTTTGCCCTTCTTTTTCTCCTGCAGACCAACGCGAGCGCGGTAGAAAGGCTGATCACCGCCAGCGCGGAGCCCGCGCCGCCAAGTTCGCCGCGGCAACCGGAATCGCCGTATCCTTCTTCGTAAATTTCCAGATCGGAAGTGACGTTATCGTACGTTCCCGTCCACTTGTAACTCGTTCCGTCCTCTTTCAAGGGCGCTTCCGGCAGCGGGGAACCGTATTCCACGTTCCGCACGGTCTGCAACAGTTTTCCCTCTTTATCGAAAAAGCGGACGGTGAAGGTTTTTATCTCGTAAACGAGTTCGTAATCGGCTTTCAGCACGGCGGAAATATTCCTTTCAGTTTCGATCTCTCCCGTCAGCCTGTTTTTATAGCCGACAAAATCGTACCCTTCCTTTTCGGGCGCGGCGGGCAGGGTGATTTGCTCCCCGCACGAGAGGTCGTTAAAGGTTTCCAGCACCGCTCCGTCGTTATATACGCTGATGGAAAACGGCACGCCGGACAATTTGAAAACGATTTCTTTCCAGTCGGTCTGCGTGACGATGCGGAACTTTAAACTCATCGTTCCCGCGTCGAACGCCGCCTGGTTTGCGGCGATCAGACCGGCAATAAAGGAGATATTGAGGGAAACGGTATCCGTGATTTCCGTCATCTCTTCCAGAATGATGTCTGCGCTCTGCAAATCGGAATAAACCCCGTCTATGCCGACGGCATATTTGATGCCGAGCAGGCTCTGGCCGCGGAAACTGACGTTGAGCGCGGGGATTTCGTCCTGACCGACGACGTAATTGAAAGTGCCGTCTTCATTCGCCGTTTTATCCTTCGCGATCACGATAAGTTCGCTCTCTCTCGCGGAAATATTTTCCAGACGGATATTATCGAAGGCGATCGTGCCGTCGTTCAGCCTGGGGTCGTTTCTGCCGAGGCTGACAAGCCCTTCCTGATTTGCGTATTCCTCCGGCAGGGCGATGGCATCGCTCCAAATGGGTTCGCCGCCGTCCTCGGAATATCCGAGCAGGATATTGCCGTTTTCATACCGCACGTGGATACGGATCCGATCGTCTTGCAGCACAGAAACGAATTTGAATTTGCTCGTGATGGTTTCTCCGCCCCCCGCGGGATAAGAATGATCCCTTTCTTCCGCGGTCGAAAGATCGGCAAATTCGGGGATCACCGTCGCGGTGCTCAGCAAAACGTCATGCGAAATGACATAGGCATACAGCGAGCCCGTCTGATCGCTGATGATGAAATGCACCGCGATGCCGCGACTGCCCACCAATCCGCTGCGCATATCTTCGGGGATGGCGAACTCCACGCTGAAAAGGTATTCTTCGCAGAAAACATCGGTCAGTTTGCCGATATCGAAGGAAAATTCAAAGTCTTTATAGGTCTGCTGCGTGGATACGTTGTCCATATATCCGCTGAACTGCCATACGATCTCCCCGCCGTTTCTCTTCGCCGTGAGGTTGGTGAGATACCAATCCAGCGGGTCGAAGAACGTGCCGTTTTCAAAATCTACAAACAGATCCTGCGAGTTCACGAGTTCCGCATACGTTGCGGTAACCGTTTCCGCCTGGTCTATAACGTAATCTTCCGCAAAATTCCATTGCAGCAGTTCATAGCCCATCGAGCCGTAAGCGGCGTTGTAGTCGCTCTCTTCGTCGAGGATTTCAATCGCGTCTTTCAAAGTCGTTCCGCACGGAATTTCCAACGTTACGCTCTTTTCCTCGCCGAGGTTGTTCCTGTAAAAGAATTCGACGGCGTGGGAATCCGTTTTCATCCCCGCATAATACGTTACGTTCGCCGTTGCCCGCAAATCCGTGAAATCCACCTTTTTTCCGTTCTCGTCGTACCATGCGTAAAAATCCTCGGCGGGATTGTCGTACGGCACGACCGTTCCGTAAAATCCAACGGTATCTTCGTGCAGAACGGTTTGGCCGTCGTTTGCAACGTAGGTGATCGTCACATCGGGCGGCACGGTGAGCGTGATTTCGTAAACCGATTTGCCCTGCGGGGTATAAACGACGCATTCGTAAACCGTTTCCCCCGTTTCTTCAAACAATCCGTCCACGACCGCCGCAGAAATCTCCAGCGTTTCCCCTTCTATTGCGAACTCGCTTTCCGAAAGGAACTGCCCGCCGAACTTCACCGCCTCAACTTCTGCCTGTTCTTCCGCAAGGTTGAGTACGAG
>CALVZR010000222.1 GCA_944372565.1 uncultured Clostridia bacterium
GGATAACCTCGTGGAGGACAACGAAAAATACCTCAACCGTACGTCGGACGTGACCGTCGTGCGCGTCAAGGCGGCATACGTTTTATATGTGCTCAAAGACGTTGCGCAGGCGGAAAAATTCCTCTCCCACGCGCAGGACCTGCTTGCGGACTGCAAGGTGGAAGGGCAGAAAAAGTTCGAAGAGCGGCTGATCGGAAAAATGCTCGCGGACGTTTCCGCCGCGGAAAACGCGGAAAGCGCGGAAAACGGCGGGAGCGAAGAGAGCGGAGAATCATAAAAAACAATTCGGCGGAGCCGGCGCGTTGAATGCGCCGGCTTTCTTTCCGCCCGTTCCGGCGGCGGAAAGAAAAAACGCGGAAAAAAAGCGGAAGAACAAAGCGGCGCCCGCGCCCCGAAGGGGCAGGCGCCGCTTTGTTGTTTCAGGCTCTGTAATCGAGAGTGGAATAGCAGTACGGGCAGATCCTGTCCGTCCGCCCCGCGCAGCTTTCGCAGATATCCGCGCCGCAGTTGGGGCAGACCATCATATCTTCGCCCGCTCTTCCGCAGTTTTTGCAATTCATTTTTCGTTTCTCCTCGGTAAATCACGCCGCCGCGCCGCGCCTTCAGCGGCAAGCGCGGCGGCGCGCCCTTGTTTTCAGTATGCGCTGTTTTTCCGCCGGATATGCGCAAATTTGTTTTTCGGCAATTTTTTGCGCCGCAAAAACGGGAAAATTTTCCCCTTAAAACTATAAATAGTTTTAATCTTCCGAAAACGGCGGCGAAAACGCTTTTCAAAAAGGCGAAAATATGTTATAATTTTAACGTAAAAAAGTTTTTTTTCGGAGATCGAAATGGAAGGAAGAAAGAAGGTAGAACAAAACTACGGGGAAGAGCAGATCCAGGTTCTCGAAGGGCTCGATCCCGTGCGGAAACGCCCGGGCATGTACATCGGCTCCACGGACGCGCGCGGGCTGCACCATCTCGTGCAGGAGATCGTGGATAACAGTATAGACGAGGCGCTCAGCGGCTATTGCGATACGATCACCGTCACCGTGAATGCGGACGGTTCCTGCACCGTGCGGGACAACGGCCGCGGCATCCCCACGGCGATGCACCACACGGAAAAGATTTCCGCGGTGGAGGTCGTGCTCACCAAACTGCACGCGGGCGGCAAATTCGGCGGCGGCGGATATAAGATTTCGGGCGGCCTGCACGGCGTGGGGCTTTCGGTGGTGAACGCGCTTTCCGAATGGCTGGAAGTGGAAGTTTTCCAGGACGGCAAGCACTTCAAACAGGTCTATAACAGGGGTATCCCGCAGGCGCCGCTGAAAGTCATCGGCGAGGCGCAGGAAACGGGCACGAAGGTAACCTTCTATCCCGACGACGAGATTTTTGAGAACATCGTGTTCAACTACGATACCATCAAAACGCGTTTAAGGGAGCTTGCGTACCTCAACAAGGGGCTGACCATCAAGTTGGAAGACCTCCGCGCGGGGCAGGAAAAGAGCGATACTTTCTGCTACGAAGGGGGCATTGCGCATTTCGTGGAGGACCTCAACCGCAACAGGGAAACGCTCTTTGCCAAACCCTTCTATTTCGACGAATTTTTCGGCGACAGCGAGGTGGAGGTCGCCGTACAGTATAACGATTCCTATTCGGAAAACATCTATTCTTTCGCCAACAACATCAACACGGAAGAAGGCGGCGCGCACCTCGAAGGGTTCAAGAACTCGCTCACCAAGATCATCAACGACGCGGGCAGGAACATCGGCGTGCTGAAAAACGAAGAAAAGGTTTCGGGCGAAGACGTGCGCGAGGGCATTTCGGCGGTCGTTTCGGTCAAACTCACCGAACCGCAGTTCGAAGGGCAGACCAAAACCAAACTCGGAAACAGCGAGATGAGAACGCTCGTTTCCCGCGCGATGACCGAAAAATTCGGCGCGTTTCTGGAAGAAAACCCCGCGATCACCAAAGAGCTTTTAATGCGCTGTCTGATGGCGCAGCGGGCGAGGGAGGCAGCGCGGCAGGCGCGCGAGAGCACCCGCCGCAAGGGCGCGCTCGAAAGCACCACGCTTCCCGGCAAGCTGGCGGACTGCTCGGAGAAGAATCCCGAATACTGCGAGATTTACCTCGTGGAGGGCGATTCCGCAGGCGGCAGCGCCAAGCAGGGGCGCGACAGGCGTTTTCAGGCGGTGCTCCCGCTCCGGGGCAAAATCCTCAACGTGGAAAAGGTGCGCGTAAATAAAGTTCTGGAAAACGAGGAGATCAAGAGTATGATCACCGCGTTCGGCGGCGGTATGCTGGACGATTTCGACGAGAGTAAATTAAGGTACGACCGCATCATCTGCATGACCGATGCCGATGTGGACGGCAGTCATATCCGCATCCTGCTCCTCACGTTTTTCTTCCGTTTCATGCGCCCGCTCATCGAGCACGGGCACGTGTACATCGCCCAGCCGCCCCTTTATAAGGCGACCAAGGGCAAAACGGAAAAATACCTGTATTCGGACGCCGAACTGCAAAGCTATCTGGCGGAAGTGGGCAAGTGCGATATCCAGCGCTATAAAGGCCTCGGAGAAATGAACCCCGAACAGCTTTGGGAAACGACAATGAACCCCGAAACGAGAACGATGCTCAAAGTTACGATGGAAGACGCAGTGGAGGCAAACGAGATGTTCTCCGTGCTGATGGGCGAAAAACCCGAACTCAGGCGGGCATTCATCGAGCAGAACGCGAAACTCGTTACCGACCTCGATATATAAACGGAGAGAGCAATGGCTAAAAAAGAAACAAGCGCGGAACTGACCGCGGCATTCAAAGATACGCTTTCGAAAAGCAACATCATCAACAGGGAAGTGGAGGAGGAGCTGAAAAAATCCTTCATCGCCTACGCGATGGCGGTCAACGTGTCCCGCGCCATTCCCGACGTGCGCGACGGGCTGAAACCCGTGCACCGCCGCATTTTATACGCCATGCACGACATGGGGCTGTATAACGACAAGGGCTACAAAAAGTGCGCGAAGATCGTCGGCGAAGTGCTCGGTAAATTCCACCCGCACGGCGACAGTTCGGTTTACGACGCGCTCGTGCGCCTCGCGCAGGATTTTTCCATCAACTTCCCGCTCGTGGACGGGCACGGAAACTTCGGTTCCGTGGACGGCGATCCCGCCGCGGCTTACCGCTACACCGAAGCCCGCCTTTCCAAACTCTCCGCGGAAATGCTCCGCGACATCGAGAAGGAAACGGTGGATTTCTACCCCAACTTCGACGATACGGAGATGCAGCCCGTCGTGCTGCCCTCCCGTTTCCCCAATATCCTCGTAAACGGCTCGGACGGCATCGCCGTGGGTATGGCGACCAATATTCCGCCGCACAATCTTTCGGAGTGTATCGACGGCTGTATCGCCGTGCTCGATAACCCGGAGATCACCGTGGACGAGCTTATGCAGTACATCCCCGCGCCCGATTATCCCACGGGGGCGGTGCTCATGGGCAGGGCGGCCATCCGCCAGGCGTACAGGACGGGGCGCGGCGGCATCGTGCTCCGCGCGAAGAGCGAAATCGAGGAGTTTGCGAACGGCTCGCGCGAGCGCATCGTCGTTACCGAACTTCCCTATCAGGTGAATAAGGCGCTGCTCATCAAGAGCATCGCCGACCTTGTGAAAGACAAGAAGATAGAGGGCATTTCGGACGTGAAGGACGAATCCGACCGTTCGGGCATGCGCATCGTCATCGACCTGAAAAAGGACGCGAACGCGCAGGTCGTGCTCAATATGCTGTATAAACACACCAATCTGCAGGTGAAAAACGGCATCATCATGCTGGCGCTGGTGGACGGAGAGCCCAAAGTGCTCAACCTGAAAGAGGTGCTCGAACACTATCTCGCGCATCAGGAATCGGTCATCGTGCGCCGCACGAAATACGAGCTGGCGAAAACCGAAGAGCGCGAGCACATCGTGAAGGGGCTCGTCATCGCGCAGGCGAATGTGGACAGGGTGATCGAGATCATCAAGACCAGCAAGGATTCCAACGAGGCGATGGCGTCGCTTATGAGCGAGTTTGAACTCAGCGAAAAGCAGGCGAACGCCATTCTGGAAATGAAACTGCGCCGCCTTACCGCCCTCGAAGTGGATAAGCTCAGGGAAGAACTCCTCGAACTTGAACGGACGATCGCCGATCTCAAAGACATCCTCGAACACGAGAGCAGGGTGAAGGAGATCATCAAGGCGGATCTTCTCAATATCCGCGAAAAATATCCCTCTCCGAGAAAGACCGAACTTTCTTACGATTACGGCGAGATCGACATTGCCGACCTCATCGAAAAGGAAGATATCGTCATCAGTATGACGCATTCGGGCTACATCAAGCGGCTGCCCGTTTCGGAATATCACACGCAGAGAAGGGGGGGCAAGGGAATCACCGCGCACAGGCCGAAGGACGAGGATTTCATCGTGAATATGTTCGTTTCCTCCACGCACGACGACGTGCTGTTCTTCACCAACCGCGGCAAGGTTTACAGCATCAAGGGCTACGAGATCCCCGAAGCGCAGCGGACGGCGCGCGGCAGGGCGATCGTCAACCTCATCCAGTTGGGCGAGGGCGAAACCGTGCAGGCGGTGGTGCCGCTCAAAGAAGGCACGGAAGGCTATATCGCCATGGCGACGAGGCGCGGGCTCATCAAAAAGACGGCCCTCACGGAATTTGCCAGCATCCGCAAGGTGGGCAAGATCGCCATCAGCATCGTGGAGGGCGACGAGCTCATTTCCGTGCAGCTCACGAGCGGGGAAGACGAAATCATCATGGCGTCGCACGAGGGCAAGTGCATCCGTTTCAGCGAGAAGGACGTCCGCCCGATGGGGCGCGACACGCAGGGCGTGAAGAGTATGGACCTCGGCGAAAACGACAGATTGGTCGATATGGCGGTCATCAAGCCCGACTGCGAGGTCATCACCATCACCGAAAACGGCTACGGCAAGCGTTCCGATATTGAAGATTACCGCTTGCAGGGGCGCGCCGGCAAGGGCATCAAAGCGGGCGTGTTCAACGAAAAGACGGGCAAACTCGTCAATCTGAAACTCGTGCACGAGGATGAGGACGTGATGATCATCGCGGATAACGGCATTATCATCCGCGTCGCGGCGAAGGATATCAGCAAGATCGGGCGCGACACGCAGGGCGTGCGCGTGATGAAACTGGGCGAAGGCAAGGTGGCGGTGGTCGCCATCACGCCGCACGGCGAAGAAAAGGAAGAAGAGGGCGAAGAAGGCGCCGAAACGGAGAACGCCGAAAACGGCGCGGAAACCTCCGCCGCTCCCGAACCTGCGGACGGCGAAACGCCCGCGGAAGAATAAAAACAAAGACAAAAAACGAGCAGCGCCCCGCGTTCCCGATTTCGGGAACGCGGGGCGCTTTGCAAAACCGCCTGCGCCGCTATGAACGCTTAAAATAAAGGTCGTCAGCCGCCTGCGCCGTTGTTT
>CALVZR010000223.1 GCA_944372565.1 uncultured Clostridia bacterium
GCCGAGCAGCAGGAAGGTCGTCTGCGCGACGTAAGAAAGCCTTTTCACACTTCTAAATATATGCCGCGCCCGCCCGAAATATATACCGCGCCCGCCCGATTTAAAACAAAAACGCGCCCGCAGGTTGCCCGCGCGCGGCTTTTTTGTACCGGATATCTTTTATGTTCTCTGCGGCGGGGAAACGCCGTAAAATAAGGACGGCTCCTTGCGGGGCCGTCCGTTTCAATGCTGTTTTTCCGTGTTTTTCCGGTCTTTCGCGCTCTGTTCGCGGATCTTTTTATACGTTTTATCCGCCGAGAAATCCCGCTTTTTTTCGTACTCGCCGCCCAGGGTTTCGATGGCGAATTTCAGTTCCCTGAACTCCGCGAAATCCAGCCCGGGGCGCTCGATCGCCTCGTATAAAAGGGGCAGGGCGGACTCGTCGCCGTAGCGGGCGAGATAGGAAGAATACATCGCCGCCTTGTCCGGGTGGGAAAGAAAGGCGTCTTTTAATACGGCGAATACCCGCCCGTCCGCGCGGCAGCGGGAAAGCACGTCGCAAAAGAGGGCTTTCGCGTCTTCGTCGGCGTCCGCATAAGCGGCGAGCACCCCCTCTTTCGCCTCCTCGCTCCGCTCCGAGAGCAATTCGGCGGCGAGCTCCTTCACGTGCCCGTCCGCGCCGAATAAAACCAGCCCGATATATTTCGGAACGGCTTTCGCGCTCCCCCGCTCTCCGAGCAGGTTGAGCGCGTACATCACCTTTTCCTCCTCTTCTTCGTCTAAAAGGGCGATGAGCGGCTCTTCCGCGTCCTCCGCCTCCGCCAGCGCACGGCAGAGAAATTCCGAAGGCTCCGCCCCCTCTTCCAGCGTTTCGCAAAGTTCGGCGGCGAGATTTGCGCCGCTTCTGCCCGCGTAAACTTCCGCGGGCGTTTTCCCGCCGAGTTCGGCAAAGGGCACTTTTGAAAAATCCTCGTAAAGTTCGGGGATCTTGTTTTCCCACTCTTCCAAAGTGAGTTTTTCTTCGTTTTTGCTCACGCGCTCGCGCATATAATTTTCGAAAAGCGCGTCTATATCGATGCGGCTCATAATTTTTTCTCCGTTTTTTCCAGCAGTTTGCGCAGTTTCTTTTCGTCGCAGCCGAAAAACAGCGCGCACTCCTCTATGCTGACCACGGTTTCCGCGCCCGAATGCAGAAAGATAAGCGCTTCCAGCTCCTTGCCAGCGTATTCTTTCCCGTAGGTATCCTCGCCGTAGTAAAGGTCGGCGGCGGAATCGTAAATCTTGCGCAGATCGTAATCCCCCGTCGTCGCGCACCTGGCAAAGCAGGCGGCGTACGCCGAGGCGAAGATCTCTCCCCGCGCGCCGCGGTCGGTATAGAGCGGGTAGAAGGTGATCTTCTTATAAATATTGGAAACGACGACGCCCACCGTTTTATCGAAAGTTTTGAGCGCGAGAAGTTCGCAGATATATGCCTTCATCTCGTCGGGAAGGGTGGGATCGAGCAGTTTGTCGAGCAGGTATTCGTCCGCCTTTTTGGTATCGCAGATCGCGAGCAGATAGCACGCGCACCGCGCCATTTCCTTGTCGCCCGCGCAAAAGCCCCAGTCCACGAGATCCCAGAACGATTTGTCCCGCATCTCCTTTTTGAGCGCCTTGTCGCTGCGGATCTTCAAAAGCTGCGCCATGCGGCGGGTGTTTTCTTCCTCCTCGTCGTCGAACGGGCGCACGAAATCGGGCAGCGGGCGGAAGTTCTTCACGTTGCCCGCGAGCATCCTGTCCGCGCGGCGGTAGCACGAGAGCGCGGAGGGATTGACCTCGGTGATGCGCAAAATCCTGCCGAACACTTCCTTCGCGGCGGCGAAATCCCCGCCGTTGTAAAGGGAGATGCCGTAGAGGAACAAAAGCTGCATATCGTACGGCCTGTCCGCGAGCAGCGTTTTGAAACACGCCGCCGCGCGTTCGTATTTTTTATGCTCCATGCACGCCGTGGCGATTTTGTAAAGCTCGTCGTCGTTCGCGGCGTTTTCCTCTTTGATTTTGGAAAAATACAGCCCGCTGAGCATCTCCGCGCCGTTGTAGTTGTACATGCTCGCGAGGTTGCACAGCGCGAATACGTTCTTTTCGTCCTTTTCGTAGACCGCGCGGCTCCGCGCGACGGCCTGTTCGCTTTTCCCTTCCAGAAATTCGCCCACGGACGCTTCGAGCTGGGCGTTTTCGTATTCCGCCGCGCCTTCGGGCACCGAAAGATAGAGCGCGCACGCCTCCTCGGTATCCCCGCGCATCATCAGCGTTTTCGCGCGGCGCATCACGTCTTCGTAATCCGCCTCCTCCGGCGGATAGACGACCTTGAATCCCTCCGACGGGTTCATCATTTTGGAAACGGAATCGATGATATCGTCGTCGAGATACATATTCCCGTCCTTGGAAACGAGGAACTGCTGATTGAAATAATAGGTGGCGGCGGTGTAGTTGTTCAGATTATAATAGCACGCGCCGATGCCGTTGTAGATATCCTCGTAATCGTATTTGGGCGCGCGGTCCAGACAGCGGAACCAGTATTTGAGCGAATAATCGTAGAGCTCCATCTCGTAATAGATCTCCGCGATGTCGAAATAGATGGAGAGAACGTATTTCGTCTTTCCCTTGGCTTCGAGCAAAAGGGAAAGAGCGCCTTCCAGATCGTCTTCGTCCAGGCGCTTGTCCGCGAGTTTTTTATATGTCTTCGCACTGACGTCGAATTTTAAAACGTTCTCTGCCATAGTTTCACCCTTCGTTTTTGAACATCTCCTCCACGTCGTCCGCCGTAAATTCGTAATTCTTTTCGCAGAATTCGCAGTTCACCTCGATTTTTCCCTGCTCGGCGAGGATGTCTTCGAGCTCCTCTTTTCCCATGGATTTCAGAATGCCGCCGATATATTCCCTGCTGCACAGGCACTTATAATGCGGCTCGTATTCTTCGAGTTCGCACTTCCCGAAATTTTCCTCTATGATCTGCTCTATGCTCTTTTCCCTGATGAGCGTGCTGACGGAAGAAAAATTCTTCATCGCCCGTTCCGCCGCAGCGATCGCCTCTTCCCCCGCGCCCGGAAGCGCCTGAATGACCACGCCGCCCGCGCCTATACATTTATAATCCGTGCCGATCTTCACGCCGAGCGCGATGGCGGAAGGCTGCTGTTCGCTGTAAAGATAATACGCGGCGAAATCCTCCGCGATCTCCCCGCTCACCAGACGGCAACTCCCCGAATAAGGTTCTTTGAGCCCCATACTCTTCACCACCGTCAGCCTGCCGTTTCTGCCCACGCAGCCGCCCACGTCCAG
>CALVZR010000224.1 GCA_944372565.1 uncultured Clostridia bacterium
CCCGCAGTACATGCAGTGGCCTTTCCAACTGATCTTCGGAAAGGAGGCGAACGCCGCCGCGTAGTCCTTTTCCTCGTCCGCCGCGCTCTCGTAGGCGAGCGCGCCCGAAAGTTCCTCCTCGGTACGCGCCCCCGCCATCACGCACGCCGCCGCGGGGCGGGTGAGCGCGTAGTGAATGCACTGCGCCGCCGTGAGCGCCTTGCCCGCGGGAGAATCGTCGCTCAGTAAATCGCCCCCGCCGAACGCCTTCATCACCGTGATGCCCACGCCCCGCCGCTGGCAGGTTTCGTACAGTTTTTCGCGCACGGGGTCGATGTTGAAGAGCGGCTTTTCATAACTTTCCTCCGCGAAGAGTTTATCCACGTCCTCGTCGCCGGGAAGGAGATCGTAGCAGGGGTTTACGGAGAACATGAGCACTTCGATCAGCCCGCTTTCCGCCGCCGCGAGCGCGACGTGCGGATTGTGGCTACTGATTCCGATATGCCCGATCTTCCCCTCCGCTTTCAGTTTCTGCGCATACGCCATGATCTCCCCTTCCGCGATGCGTTTCCAGAGCGGAAGGGAATCCACGTAGTGGATCATACCGATTTCCGCATGGTCCGTGCCGAGGTTTTTGAGCATCCTTTCAAAGGAAGGCGCGATCTCGCGCATATCGCGCGTCGCCTTATACTGCCCGTCCTGCCACACCGTGCAGAGGTGCGCCTGATAGATGAAATCCTTTCTCCTCGCCCCCACGGCGCGCCCCACGCGGGCGTGCATATCGGGGTCGGGGCTGTACAGATCCATAATATTCACGCCGCCCTCGAAGGCGAGCGCGAACATCCTTTCGGTAAACGCGCGGTCTTTGCCGAGGAAGCCTTCGCACCCCAGCCCGATCTCGCTCACGTTCAGCCCGGTTTCGCCGAGCGGCCTGTATTTCATGGCGTTATTCCCTCTCGCGGAGCAGCAGCGCGCGCAGCCCCATCACGAGGAAGGAAACGAGCACCGCCTGCAGCACCATGCCGAACAGCCCCGCCGAAATCTGCGACCACGCCGCGGCGGCGGACAGGGGCGAAACGCCCTGAAAAATCGCCGCGAGGGCGAGGAAAAGCGCCCTGCCGCTCACCTGCGCGAGGACTACGGCGGCGAACGCCGTCCAGCCGTTTTGCACGATCTTTCCGGCAAACGCGCCCGAAACGGCGCCGAACACGGCGAGTTCCGCGATCATATACGGCAGGCGGGAAGCGGCGGGCATTGCGTTGCCCGCGAGCGAGGTCAGCGTGAAACTGACGAGCGGGGACGCGATTCCCGCGCCCAGCCCCCAGCGCCAGCCGAGCAGGCAACCGCCCAGGAGAACGGGCAGATACATCGGCAGCCACCGCATGCCGCCTTCCGCCCCCGCGACGAGATGCACGATCTGCGGCAGCGCCGCCGCCAGCGCGACCACGCCGAGCGCGACGAGCGATTTTATCGTGAGCTTTGCGCCCGCTTTTACGTTCTTTCTTTCCAATACGGCTTCGATCATATTCTTTATTTCTCCTTTTTGGGTATTTTTTATTGCAGTCTGTCTGCGAAATCCTTCATCATTTCCGAAATTTTAATCCCCTGCGGGCACACCTTTTCGCAACTGCGGCACCCCACGCAGGCGGTGGGCCACTTGTCTTTTGCGAGCGTGCTCAGCACCATGGGCGCGATAAACCCGCCGTTGCCCGTGAAGCGGTGCTCGTTATATAACCTGATGAGTTCGGGGATATCGAGATGTTTCGGGCAATGGGCCGTGCAGTAGCGGCACGCCGTGCAGGGCAGCGAGGTCTTTTTCACCATGCCTTCCGCAACCGAAAGCAGCGCGCTCTTCTCGCTTCCGGAAAGCGGCTTTTCCTCTTCGAAGGTGGCGATGTTCGCCTTCACCTGCGCGAGATCGGACATCCCCGAAAGGATAACCTTCACTTCGGGCACGTCCAGAAGAAAGCGGAACGCCCAGGCGGGGATCTCCTCTTCGGGGCGCAGGGCTTTGAGCTTTGCCTCCGCGTCCGCGGGGAGAGAGGCCAGCTTGCCGCCGCGGAGAGGCTCCATCACCCACAGCGGAATGCCGCGGGAGGTGACGAGTTCCGCCTTTTCCTTCGCGTGCTGGAAACTCCAGTCGAGATAATTGATCTGCAGCTGGCAGAATTCCATATCGCTGCCGTAGCGGTCCAAAAACCGCTCGATCACGCCGTAATCGCCGTGCGCGGAAAAGCCCAGATGGCGGATGCGGCCGTTTTCCTTCTGTTTTTTCAGATAAGCATGAATGCCGTGGCTTTCATCGAGATAGGCGTCGATATTCATCTCGCACACGTTGTGGAAAAGGTAGAAGTCGAAATGATCCACCCCGCATTTTTTGAGCTGGGCTTCGAAGATCTCCTCCACCTTGTCCATATTGGCGAGATCGTACCCGGGAAATTTGCTGGCGAGATAAAAACTCTCCCGCGGGTAGGCGGAGAGGATCTTTCCCACCGAAATTTCCGAGGCGCCGTCGTGATAGCCCCAGGCTGTGTCGAAATAGTTCACGCCGTGGGAAAGGGCGTAATCGAACATTTCCGCCGCGGCTTTTTCGTCGATCTTGCCGTACTCGCCCCCGACAACGGGAAGGCGCATCGTTCCGAATCCGAGAGCGGAGAGTTTCAGCCCCCGAAAGTCCCTGTAAATCATAAAATCTTTCCTCCTTTTTTATTTCAGCCGCCCGCAAGCGCGCGGGAAAGCGAAAGCGTTCAGCGCGCTTTTTTCCGCCGCTCTATCCTCGTTGCGGAAGGGTCTATCTTGTCCTCTTCCGAGATGATTTCGCCGAAATCGTCCGCCACGATATAGCCGGAAAGCGGATTTTTCACGCTGTCCGCCCTGCCCGAAATATCCGCCCGCACCGAAGAATATTCGAAGGCGAGCGTTGTATTCACGAGGCGGCAGTTATCCAGCACGAGATCCTCGATATAGCACATGCCCTGCAAACTCTCGATCGTGCAGTTCACGAATTTCAGATGTTTCGCGTTCCAGCCGAGATACTCGCCGTAGATGTGCGAATCGTAAACCGTTACGTTTTCGCTGTTCCAGAACGCGTCCTTCGTGAGCATTTTCGCGTTGCGGATCACGATGTTTTTCGCCCCGTCGAACCCGTAATTTCCCGTGAGGGTGAAGTTTTCGATCTCCATATTTTCGCAGTTCATCGCGAAATAATCCCCCCGCGCCCAAACGCCCTCCATCTTCACGTTTTTACAGCTCCACAGCGTTTCCGCGGCGTTGGTGAACTGCACGGCCGAAAGGTTCACGCCGTCGCAGCGGCGGAAATTTTTGGGCGATTCGATCACGCAGCGGGAAAGCGCAATGTTTTTCGTGTACCAAACGCCCGCGCGCGCCGTATCGAAAAAAGTGCAATCCTCCATGCGGACGTTTTCCGAATACCACAAGGGATATTTCCAGCGGAACAGACAGCCCGAAAGTTTAATGTTCGCGCTCTCTTTCAAGGAGGATTCCCCGTCCTCGAAAATCGCCTCTTTCAGATATAGATCCCGCGCGCCGAACAGCGCGCGCTCTCCCGTGTATATGCCTCTTTGCATCGTTTTCATGGTTCTTCCTCCCCGATCCGTTTAAGGATCTTCGCGGGCACGCCGCCCGCTACGGTGTTTGCGGGCACGTCCTTCGCGACCACCGCACCCGCCGCCACGACCGCGTTCTCCCCTATGCTCACGCCGGGGAGCAGGGTCGCGTGCGCGCCGATCCATACGTTTTTGCCGATCTTCACGGCGGCCGGCCGCATGCTGCCCCGCTTTTCGGGGGCGAGATCGTGATTTAACGTGGCGATGACCACCTGATGTCCGATGAGCGCGCCGTCGCCGATCTCGATGCCGCCCTGATCCTGAAAACAGCACCCCGCATTGATGAACACGTTCTTTCCCACGCGGATGTTCTTCCCGAAATCGGTATAAAAGGGCGGAAAGAGCGTGAAAGAACGGTCCACTTCCCTCCCCGTCAGTTCGGAAAAGAGGGCGCAAAGTTCTTCCTGCGTGTGATAGGCGTTGTTGATTTTTTCCTTGTTTTTCCGCGCCTCCGCAGCGGCGGCGTGCATCACCTCGTGCGCGGGCGAACCCGCTTCGAGATAAGCGCCTTTTGCCGTGAGCGCCTTATATTCTTCTATATCCATACTTTTGCCGTCCGTTTTTTTCTTACGGCTCTATTATAAAACCGCTTGCGGGGCTTTGTCAAATGCTTATCCTGTATGCCGCATTATAGCCCGAAGCTATACTTTAAGACGCAAAAGCCCTCCCGCGCCGCGGGAGGGCTTTTCATCATTTGTTTCAGCTAGGGAACAGCACCAAAATGCCGTCCGCCACCATCCTGTGCCCGGAAGAATCCGAAGCCGCGCCGAGCGGCCTGTTCACCACTTCCAGCGCGCCGTTTTCCCCCGTGGGGAGCACGAGCTGCGAAGATCCGCCGCCGTCGAGGTTGAGCGCGCTGTACGCGCCCATACGGCGGGCGATTTCCTGTTCTTCCTCCATCGTCAGCCCCGCGGAGCCTTCGTAGCGGCCGTCCGCAACGAAGATCACGATATCGCCGTTCTCCCGCACGAGGAAACAACTGCGCGGATTTGCGCCGAGGAGGGCGGTATCGCTGTCTATGATCTCCACCTCCTCCCCTTCGAGCCACAGCAGGTGGTTGCCCGCCGTAGCCTGCTGCAGATCGTCGCGGAAACCTTTTTTCGGGTCGTTATCGATATACAGGTCGTAATATTCGCCGAAAACGATCTCCCCGCTTTTGGTCAGCCCCCACCATTCGCGCGTGTAAACGCCCGAACCCTGGTAGAGCACCTGCCCGTCCTTCACCACCACGCCCTCGGGCTGTTTGTTGCCCGACAGCGCGAAAAAGCCGGAATTTACGGCGCACATCACGTTTTTGCTGTTCGCCTGCGCCGCCTCCGCCATGCCGAGCACGGTCTGGCTGAGGTTGTTGCCCACCTCGTAGCCGTCGTTCACGGTCGCCGCGGCAAGGGTGCAGCCGGAATTTGCCTTGATCTCCGCCGCATACACGATCACGGGATCGCAGCCCGCGTTTTTATAGTGAAATTCGTAGAGATGCACGCCTTCGCGCACCACGGCGGTGCGCTCCGCGGAAACGAACTCCATCGAATACCGCTCGCCTTCCGTAATTGAAAACGCCGTGCCGACTTCCACGGCGAGCGCGCCGTTTTCCGCCTCCGCGGAAAAGAGCGAAAGGAGGGCGTCGCCCGCGTTTGTGGATGCCAGCCCCCGCTCCGTGGCGTTGAGCACGAGGTCTTCCCCGTTCATATAGAGGGCGTAATCGGAATCGGAAAACACGGGGTTACCCTCCTCGTCGCCGATGCCGATGCGGATCTCCCTGCCGCCGTCGGAATCCTCTTCCGCGCAGGCGGTCAGCTCTTCGCCCAGCCCGTCCGCCACGCGCGCGAGCAGGCGGGAAGCCACCGCCTGCGCCGCCTCGCCGCCGTAAACGACGGTGAAAGAAAGAAGATCGCTGCCGTTTACCGTAACAGAATCGTATTCGTAATCGTAGCGGTAAATATAGCTGTCCTCCGCGGTGAAGGCGTGTTTTTCGCCGAGATATTTTCCGATGAAATCCGCCGCGCCCGCCGCAACCGCGCTCTCCTCCCCGCCGCCGATCGAGATATCGCCGTTTTGCGAAACGCGCACTTCAAAATCGCGCAGGCGCAGCCCTTCGGAAAGATCGCCGCGGGAGGTGTTGCCCAGAACGATCTCCTTCCCCGATTTTGCCACCGAATCCGGGCGGAGCAGCGCGGTGGCGCCGTACGCCTCCCGTATGGCGGTTTGCACGCTCTTTGCCGCCTCGTACATCGCGGGGCTGTCTTCATCATATACGACGGCATAGCCGCCGTCCAGCAGGAAACCGTCCGGCGTTTGTTCGGGCGGCGCGCACGCCGCGAAACAAAACAGTACGGCGCATGCCGAAATGACTGCAAAAATCCGTTTCATTTTTTCTTTCTCCTGTTGCTTTTCCGCGGCAGTTCCCCCGCTTTCAGGGGAAACGCCGGGAGAGAAAAGCGCGGCGGCAAACCGCCGCCGCGCCCGTTGCTTTTTTACCCGCGCTTTTCAGCTTATTCCATGCACGCTTTGAACACGGGGTAGCCGTTGCTCACGTCCCAATACGCCGCGTCGAAGCCCGAAAGATCGAGTTCCGCCGCCGCCATCGCGTCATAGGAGACGTACAGCGTGCCCATAGAGGTCTTCGCATCCGCAGCAGAGCAGATACCGAACACGTTCGTAACCGTGGCGCTCGTACCCACGCCGTTGACCACGCCGTCGTTCGCGCCGAACGACGTTCCGTCCCTGTTGGTGCGCTCCACAACCAAATTGGTGATGGTTGCGCCGCCTGTATCGAGGATACCGAACGCGCCGCAGCCCCAGCCGCTGGTTTCTTTCGCGGTATAGGAAACATACACGTTTTCCACCACGCCGCCCGCTCTGACGCGCAGCGCAAGCGCCACGGAACGACCGGATTGCGG
>CALVZR010000225.1 GCA_944372565.1 uncultured Clostridia bacterium
GGAACGGACGAGGAACCGGCAAACTGCGCGTCGGAGTGCATTCTGCCCATGGTGTCCGTCATACCGTAGCTCGCGGGGCCCGCGGCCATGTTGTCCGGGTGCAGCGTTCTGCCCGTGCCGCCGCCGCTCGCGACCGAGAAGTATTTCTTCCCGTTCTCGATGGCCCACTTCTTGTAGGTGCCCGCCACGGGGTGCTGGAAACGCGTGGGGTTGGTGGAGTTGCCCGTGATGGAAACGTCCACCGATTCGTGGCGCATAACGGCAACGCCTTCGTTCACGTCGTCCGCGCCGTAGCACTTCACCTTTGCCCTGTCGCCGTCGGAATAAGCGGTTTCCTTCACGATCTTGAGCTCGCCGGTGTAGTAATCGTATTTGGTCTGCACATAGGTGAAGCCGTTGATCCTCGAAATGATGAAAGCCGCGTCCTTTCCGAGCCCGTTCAGGATGACTTTCAGGGGCGTTTTACGCACCTTGTTCGCCGTTTTGGCGATGCCGATGGCGCCTTCCGCCGCCGCGAAGGATTCGTGCCCCGCCAAAAAGCAGAAGCATTTGGTATCTTCGGAAAGGAGCATCGCGGCGAGGTTGCCGTGGCCGAGGCCGACCTTTCTCTGATCCGCAACCGAACCGGGGATGCAGAAACTCTGCAAGCCGATGCCGAGCGCAGCCGCCGCGTCCGCCGCCTTGGTGCAGCCCTTTTTGATGGCGATCGCCGCGCCCACGGTGTATGCCCACACCGCGTTTTCAAACGCGATGGGCTGAATGCCTCGCACGATGGCCTCCGCGTCCACGCCCTTGCTCAGGCAGATGGCGCGCGCGTCTTCCAGATCCTTGATGCCGTATTCGGCAAGCGTTTTATTGATTTTATCGATTCTTCTCTCGTAACTTTCGAACGTAACACTCATTTCGCTGCCCTCCTATTCCTGCCTCGGGTCGATGTATTTCGCCGCGTTGTCGAACCTGCCGTACTGCCCGGAAGCCTTCTTGTACGCCTCGTCCGCGGACATGCCCTTTTTGATGAAATCCATCATCTTGCCGAGATTGGTGAACGAATAGCCGATGATCTGGTTATCCTCGTCCAGAGCGATCTTGTTGACATAACCTTCCGCCATTTCGAGGTATCTCGGTCCCTTCGCCTTGGTGGAGAACATCGTGCCCACCTGCGAACGCAGGCCCTTGCCGAGATCTTCCAGCCCCGCGCCGATGGGCAGGCCGTCTTCCGAAAACGCGGACTGCGTTCTGCCGTAAATGATCTGCAGGAACAATTCTCTCATCGCGGTGTTGATCGCGTCGCACACGAGGTCGGTGTTGAGCGCTTCCAGAATGGTTTTGCCGGGAAGGATTTCCGCCGCCATCGCCGCGGAGTGCGTCATACCCGAGCAGCCGAGCGTTTCCACGAGCGCCTCTTCGATAATGCCGTTTTTCACGTTGAGCGTCAGTTTGCAGGCGCCCTGCTGCGGAGCGCACCAGCCCACGCCGTGCGTCAGGCCGGAAATATCGGTGATCTCCTTCGCCTGAACCCACTTCGCCTCTTCGGGAATGGGAGCGGGTCCGTGATTGGGGCCCTTTGCAACGCACGTCATCTCTTTTACTTCTGTTGTTTGCTGCATTTTGATTCCTCCAAAATTCTTTCCAAATCCGTTTGTATGCCGTGCGGACGCCTGTCCGCTATGTTTCAGTATAGCATATTCCGCGTTTTTTGACAATTATTTTTCGGCAGGATTTCAGAGTTTTCGCCCTTCGCCCCGCTTTTCGCGGAACAGATACTGCTGAAAGATCCCCGCGTATTTTCCGTACCGCGCCGCGAAAAACGCCGCGATCTTCGCCGCGTCCGTTTCCTTTCCGCCGTAATCTTCTTTATAAAGTTTCACGATCCAGGTATCCGCGGGAAATACGTCGAAACGGTGAAAGCCGAACAGAGCCGCGCAGTCCGCCACCTTTTTTCCCACGCCTTTGAGGGAACGGAGTTTTCCGCACAACTCCTCCGTGGGCAAAGCCGCCGCCTCCCGCAGGGAAAACGCGCCCGAGGCGATTTTTTCCGCCGCGCCCGCAAGGTATTCCGCGCGGTAGCCGAGCCCAGCGGCGCGCAGGGTTTCCGCGCCGAAATCCGCGAGCGTTTCCGCCGCGGGGAAAGAGAAAAATTTCCTGCCGCCGAAGACGTGCTCGCCCCCCGCCTGCCGGCATAAACCGTTCAGGATGCCCTTGATGCGCGGGATGTTGTTGTTCTGCGAAACGAGGAAGGAAAAGAGCGTTTCCGCCGCGCCCTGGTTCAGAATGCGGATCCCTTTGCCCGCGCGCGCCGCCCGCGCGAGGGGCTGATCGCCGCTCTCCTCCGCCGCCCGCACGTACGCGCCGTAATCCGCGGCGAGGTCGAAATAGCGGTAAAAATATTCCGCCTGCCCGTCCTCGCAGCAGACGCAAGCCCCGCCGCCCTCGTTATATGCGAAACACGTTTTGTCCTCCGCGTGCACCAAAAAGCCGTTTTCTTCCCGCTCCCAGCGGAATACCTGCCCGCAGGAAAGCGTTTGTTCCACGTTGAAAAACGCGCCGTCCGTTTCGATTTTCTCCATCGGCACTAATAAAAAAGCGGCCCGCTACTGCGGCCCGCTTTCTCCTTTTTAGTTTTCTTTGGCGTAAACGCTCACTTTCTTGTCGTTCTTGCCGCTGCGCTCGAACTTCACAACGCCGTCGATGAGAGCGAACAGCGTATCGTCGCTGCCGATGCCCACGTTGTTGCCGGGGTGGAATTTCGTGCCGCGCTGACGGACGAGGATGTTGCCCGCAAGCACGTTCTGCCCGTCCACCTTCTTGGGCCCGAGACGTTTGGACTCGCTGTCGCGGCCGTTCTTCGTGCTGCCGCCGCCTTTATGATGCGCGAATAATTTAATGAAAAACATCTTCGAACCTCCTTATTTCGCCGAGATTTCCAGAATCTTCACCGCCGTGAACGGCTGCCTGTGACCCTGCTTTTTTCTCTCGTTCTTCTTCGCCTTGTATTTATACACGACGACTTTTTTGAACTTGCCCTGTTCGGTGACTTCCCCGACGGCTTTATAGGCCTTCGCCTCTTCCGCCAGTTTTACACCGCTTTCGTCGGATACCATCAGCACGGGGAATTCCACTTTGTCGCCCACGTTTGCGTTGAGCTTTTCAAACTTGATCACCGAGCCGACTTCCGCCTTGTACTGCTTGGAACCGTTTTCAACGATTGCGTACATACCTGCTCCTTTTCTTCCCGCCGAAATTCGCTCCGCCCAGCGGCTTCGCAGTGGCACCGTTTCAAAAAAATTCCGGATTTAGCTGCCACTTTCGCGCGGTCGCAAATTATTTTATATCATTTTCGCTTTCTTGTCAACCGATTGCGGTATATTTTTTGCGAAAAACGGGCACAATGTGCTTGAAAATGCTTTCAGCAAGGAGTTTTCGGCTATGACGGACAAAAAGATCAACGAAGAAACCCTGAACAAAATTTACCGCAACGCGCACATCGCGCTGCAATCCATTTCCAACGTGCGCGACGCCGCCGAGGACGAGGCGATGAAAAACGAGCTGAACGACGAATACGACGGCTACGAAAAGATCATCGGCGAGATCTCCTCCGAGATGGCGAAACGCAAACTCGAACCGAAGGACATCAATATGATCAAAAAGGGAATGCTGTGGTCTTCCGTGAAGTTAAAGACGGCGATGGACAATTCCCGCCGCCACCTCGCGGACATGATGATCCGGGGCACGATTATGGGGATTATCGAACTCTACGGCATCCTGCGCGACGACAGGGACAGTTTAAGCGAAGAAACGCTCTGCCTCGTGCAGAAACTGCTCGATTTCGAGGAAACCTGCGAAAAGACGCTCAAATCCCTGCTGTAACGGGGCATAGAAACGGGCGCGGACCGCAATGATCCGCGCCCGTTTTTTTATTCCGTGAAATCCATGGAAACGCTCGAAACGCTCTTTTCGTGCATAAAGGGTTTCACCGTGCCCGCATGGTAGGCGTCCGCCTGATAGGCTTCGAGCGCGGCGAAATCTTCCAGCCACACTTCGAGCATCACGTCGTAACTGCGCGGACTGCGCAGTTCGTCGAGATGCGCCTCTATCCTCTTCGCCATAGGCACCCTGCCCCGCATGGACAAAAAGAGTTCTTTCGCCTTTTTTGCGCTCTCTTTGTCCCCTTCCGCGAATTTGAAACAAACTACGTGCCGTATCATCTTTCTTCCTCCTTATTTATGGAGCAGGCAGCGGCAGTTGTCGCATTCGATCACCTCTTCGGTCTTTAACCGGTTGAGGTCCGCCATGGAAAGTTCCATCAGACACTTGCCGCACATATTTCCCTTTACTTCATAGAGCACGGGGAACATCTTGTCCTTGCGCTTTGCCTTATATCTCGCCATCAGCGCGGGATCCACCGCCTTTTCCAGTTCGGCAAGTTCCTTTTCCACCGCCGCAGTTTCCCCTTCCCTGCTCTGTTTGAGTTCCTTGTATTTTCTGCCGTATTCGTTATACTGTTCTTTCGCCGCCTGCGTTTTCTTTCTCAGCTGCGCGAAGGAGGAAAGCACGCCGTTCATCTCCTCGGTGAGCGCCGCCGCGCGGCTTTCCAGCCCCGAAAGCCTGCCCGCGAGTTCCTCCGCTTTCTTATGGAGATAGCCCGCGGCGTTGGTGTCCTCGCACCCCTCCACCGCGTTGGCGATCTCCCGCACGGTGTCGGAAAGTTCTTTCTGCGCCGCGGCGAGGCTGTCGTAGAGGGCGGAAAGATCCTTCGCCTTCTTTTCGAGCGCGGCGGCGGTTTCGTTCACGCCGTCGAGAAACTTTTTGGCGGAAGCCGTCTTTTTGCGCTCTTCGCTGCCCGAAATTTCCTGTTCTATCGCGCGGAGGCGCGCATCCGTTTGCTGATAAGCCAATAATTCCTGAATCATTTCTTTGCTCCTTGTTTTATGCTGTTATAGGTAGCGTCCGTCTGCGAAATATACGGTTTTCGCGCGGCCCCTTACCGCCGCGGTCAGCCTTTCGGCAAACGCCTTGAATCCGTAATTTTCCGAT
>CALVZR010000226.1 GCA_944372565.1 uncultured Clostridia bacterium
TGAGCTGCGAGGAAACGCCCGCGTGCTTCACGTTGCCCTCTTTAAACGCCAGATTTCTGATCTTCACACGCTCCCCGCGCGCCGCATAGTAGGCGAGCACCTGCTCGCCGAACCCGCCGCTCAGCACGTTTTCTTCCATCGTAACGATCGCGCGGCGGGCGATTTTATTTAGAATTTCCTCGTCCAGCGGGCGCACGCAGCGCGCGTTCACCACGCAGATCTTCTTATTGCGCGCCGCCGCCTGCAGCGCGGCGTTCAGCGCGCGCGGCCCCACCGCGAGCACGACGACGTCCCCCTTTTCCCCCGTGAGAAATTCCCATTTCGTTACGGGAAGGCTCTCGTCGGCGGGAAGGGCGCATTCCTCCGCCCCGTTGGGGTAGCGTATCGCGACGGGCGAGCCCTTCGCCACGCCGTAATCGATCATCCGTTTGAGTTCGTCCGTACTGCGCGGGGCGAGCACGGTCATATTCGGGGCGGTGCAGAGATAACTCAGATCGTACAGCCCCTGATGCGTTACGCCGTCCGCCCCCACCGCGCCCGCGCGGTCGATGCAGAAGGTAACGCCGGCGTTCTGCAGGCACACGTCGTGCAGGATTTCGTCGTAAGCGCGCTGTAAAAACGTGGAATAGATCGCCACCACGGGTTTCATTCCCGCCTTTGCCAGCCCCGCCGCCAGCGTAACGGCGTATTCCTCGCAGATGCCCACGTCGGCAAAGCGTTTCGGATGCGCCTTTTCAAAGGGCGCCAGCCCCGTGCCGTCCTTCATGCCGGCGGTGATGGCGAAAACGCTTTTGTCCTTTTCCGCAAGTTCGCACAGTTTTTCCCCGAACGCGGCGGAACAGACGTTCACGCTGTCCTCGAAATTTTTCGATACGCCATGGAAGCGTTCGGCCTGCTCCTCGGCGTTTTTATATCCCTTGCCCTTGGTGGTGTTCACGTGCAGCAAAACCGCCTTTTCCATGCCTTTGAGCCGTTTCAGCGTGGAGATGAGGGCTTTGAGATCGTGCCCGTCCGGCAGATACACGTATTTGAACCCGATATAATCGAGATAGCCGTGCTTGTTGAGCACCCTGCGCACGTAGTTGCGGAAGGCGATCATCCCCTTCGTGATGAAGGAATTGCCGAAGATTTTTTTCAGCCCGCGCTTGAATTTTTCGTATCCCGCGCGGGAAGTCATACGGGAGAACAGGCGGTACAGCCCGCTGGTGTTCTTGGAAATGGACATCCCGTTGTCGTTGAGCACGACGATGAAATTCTTGGGTTTTTCGGTGGAGGAGATCATCGCCTCCATGCTCAGCCCGTTCACGAGCGCGCCGTCCCCCACCACGGAAACGACCTCGTATTTTTCCCCGCGCATATCGCGCGCGTAGCAGTAGCCCATCCCCGCCGCGATCGCGGTGCCCGCGTGCCCCGCGATGAAGGGATCCGCATCGCTCTCTTCGGGGTTGGGAAAACCCGAAATCCCCCCTTCCCTGCGCAGGGTGGACATTTCCTTTTCCCTGCCCGAAAGGATTTTGTGCGTGTAGCACTGGTGCCCCACGTCGAAGATGAGCTTATCCTGCGGAAAATCGAACACGTAATGCAGGGCTAGGGTGAGTTCCACCGTGCCGAGATTGGATGCCAGATGCCCGCCGTTTTCGTATGCGGTCTGGATGATCTTGCCGCGAAGCTCCTCCGCATAGGCTTCCAGCTGTTTTATGGTCATCGATTTCAGGTCTTTGCCCGAAAACGTAAAATCCGCATTTTCCATACTCGATATTATACCCCGCCGCGCCCCCTTTTGTCAATTTAAAATTGCCATACGAAAAAACAAAAGCCCCGCGGAGCGTTTCCGCGGAGCCGGAAAAAGTTCAGAGTTTTTCGGGTTCGGGGTACTCCTCGCCGAAGGTTTCCACGGTAACTTTTTTCATCACCTGTTCTTCCTGCGGGCGGTCCTCGTAATCCACATAGCCGTTTGCGATCTCGTCCACGGCGTCCATGCCCTCGATCACCTTGCCGAAAGCCGCGTACTGCCCGTCGAGATGCGGGGCGTTCCCGTGCATAATGAAGAACTGGCTGCCCGCGCTGTCCGGGTGGCGGGAACGCGCCATGCTGATGACCCCGCGCGTGTGTTTCAGCCCGTTTTCAAATCCGTTGGCGGAAAATTCGCCGCGGATATGATAGCGCGGCCCTCCCGTGCCCGTGCCGTTGGGATCGCCTCCCTGGATCATAAAACCCTTGATGACGCGGTGAAACGTGAGATCGTCGTAAAACCCTTTTTTTACGAGGTAAATGAAGTTGTTCACGGTATTAGGAGCGATCTCGGGATACAGTTCCACCTTGATAAGCCTGCCGTTTTTCATCCGAATGGTTACGATGGGATTTTGCATACTTCTTGAAACTCCTTTTCCTTGATTTTCTTTTATTGTAACACCCATTGCGCCCGCTGTCAATACGCAATTTTTCTTTTCTTGACTATTTTTCCCGCAAAGCGTATAATATTATACGCAGAAACGAAAAGGAAAAGTATGCCATGAACGAAAAAGAATTTGAAAAATATGCCTCCCTCGTGCTGCAGGTCGGGGTAAACCTGCAAAAAGGGCAGATGGTTTTCGCCAACTGCCCCGCGGAAAAGGCGGAACTCGCGGAAATTTTCGCCCGCCGCGCCTACGAACTCGGCGCAGGCTATGTGAAGATTTTGTTTAACGACGAAAAGCTCGACCGCCTGGCTTACGAACACGCCGAGGAGCGGATTTTATGCGACGTGTTCCCCTCCGCCGTGCTGGCGAAGGAAGAGATCGTGCAGAAGGGCGCGTGCTACGTTTCCCTCATCGCGGAGGATCCGGACGCCCTCGCGGGGCTGAACGAAACCAAACTCGCAAACGTTTCGCGCGCGCGGGCGAAAGCGTTCAAAAATTTTCAGGACGCCGTGATGGTGAACAAGATCCGCTGGTGCGTGGCGGCAATCCCCGGCAAAGCGTGGGCGAAAAAACTCTTTCCAGACGCAAAGGACCCCGAAGAGGAACTCTGGAACGCCATCGCCGCCGCCGTGCGGCTGCAGGAGGCCGACCCCGTTTCCGCGTGGCGGGCGCACATCGACAAACTCAACGCGCGGGCGGAATTCTTAAACGAGCGCGATTTTTCCGCGCTGCATTTCGTTTCGGGAAACGGCACCGACCTCACGGTGGGGCTGGCGGACGGGCACTTCTGGCTCGCCGCCGAGGAAACCGCGCGCGACGGCGTGAAATTCATCGCCAACCTGCCCACGGAAGAGGTGTTCACCGCGCCGCATTCCCGCAAGGTGGACGGCGTGGTGAAAAACGCGCTCCCCCTCGTGTACGACGGCAGCGTGATCGACGATTTTTCCCTCACCTTCGAGGCGGGGCAAATCGTTTCCTTCTCCGCCAAGCGGGGCGAGGGAACGCTGCGCGGCGTCCTCTCGACGGACGAGGGCGCAAAGCGCATCGGCGAAGTGGCGCTCATCGGGAAAAACTCCCCCATCGCCAAAGCGGGAATGCTCTTTTACAACACGCTGTTCGATGAGAACGCCAGCTGCCACCTCGCGCTCGGGCAAGCGTACCCCACCACCCTGCGCGGCGGCGGGGAAC
>CALVZR010000227.1 GCA_944372565.1 uncultured Clostridia bacterium
ACGGGGCACTTCGCGCTCACCGCCGTCAGGCGGGTATCCTGTTCGTTCTGCGAACTGAACACGGAAGGATCGTCCGCTACGGCGACGACCAGCCCCGCGTTCACCCCCGCGTACACCGCCGTGAAAAGCGGATCCGCGGCGACGTTGAGCCCCACGTGTTTCATTGAAACGATCGTTCTCGCGCCCTTCATCGCCGAGCCGAGCGCCACTTCAAACGCCACCTTTTCGTTGGGCGACCATTCGCAGTACACCTCGTCGTAGCGGGCGAGTTCTTCCGTGATCTCCGTGGAAGGCGTGCCGGGATAGGCGGTAGCCACCTTCACACCCGCTTCGTAGGCGCCGCGCGCCACGGCAAAATCTCCGAGCAATAATTTCTTCATATCGTCTAACTCCTCATTTTTTTCTCAAATCGGTAACGCGCTTCACCTTGCCTTCCGCTCTCTTGATGGAGAACGGCTCCACAAGTTTCACTTTCACGTCTATCTGCAGCACCACGCGCAGGTTGTGTTTAATGCGCGCGACAAGTTCTTCGAGTTTGGAATAATCGGTGAGCAGGTTTGCGTCCACCACCTCCACGCGAACCTCTATGGGATCCATATAATTCACGCGATCCACGATGATTTCGTAGGATTTCCCGAGTTCGTTCATTCCCATGAGCACGCTCTCGATCTGGGACGGGAACACGTTCACGCCGCGGATGATGAGCATATCGTCCGTTCTGCCGACGACGCGGCTCATCCGCGCGAGCGTTCTGCCGCACTTGCAGGGCTCGTAGGTGATCGAGGTGATGTCCTTCGTCCTGTACCGCAAAACGGGCATGCCCTCCTTGGTGAGCGTGGTAAGCACCATCTCGCCGTATTCTCCCTCGCCGAGCGCCCTGTTTTCCTCGATATTCACGATTTCCGGATAGAAATGATCTTCGTTGATGTGCATCCCCGCCTTTTCGCGGCATTCCCCCGCAACGCCGGGACCGCCCACCTCGGTCAGCCCGTAGTTTTCCGTAGGGAAAACATGGAAAAGCCGGCGGAGGGATTCGTGCATCTCCGCCGTGGAGGCTTCCGCCCCCGTGATGGCGAGACGGAGTTTCAGATCGTCTATCACGCCCATTTTGCGCGCCGTTTCGGCGAGATAAAGCGCATAAGAAGGCGTGGCGACGAGTGCCGTCGCGCCGAAATCCTTCATCAGCATGATCTGCCGTTCGGTATTCCCCGAAGACACGGGCACGACGGTCGCGCCCAGTTTTTCGATGCCGTAATGCAGGCCGAATCCTCCCGTAAACAGGCCGTAGCCGAAGGAAACCTGTATGATGTCCTCGTCCGTCGCCCCCGCCATATCGAGAACGCGGGCGATGCAGGTGGACCACACGTCCAGATCGTTGCGGGTATAGCCGCAAACGACTGGCTTGCCCGTGGTGCCGCTCGACGCGTGCAGGCGGATGATCTGTTTCATCGGCACGGCGAGCAGGCGGAAGGGATAGTTGTCCCTGAGATCGTCTTTGGTCGTGTAGGGAATCTTTTCGATGTCCTTCAGCGTCTGGATATGCTTGGGTTTCAGCCCGATCGAATCGAACCTCTTCCGATACATCTCCACGTTGTCGTAAGCGTAAGTTACGATATGTTTAAGCCGTTCCAGCTGCAATTCGCGCAGCTTTTTCCTGTCTATGGTTTCGATCTCCGGACTGAACATCTCTTTGGTACCTCTGATTTCGGATATAGTATATATTTTAACACATTTGCCTTTCACTTGCAAGGCGATTTCCGCTCTTGCGCGGAAAAACTTTAAAATAAAAGCCAAACGCGCGGCGTCTGCCGCGCGTTTTCAGCCGAATAAAGATCCGTTTAAGTAAATTTCGGGAATTTTGCCGATGATGACCGCCTCGCACACGAGCACCTGCGTCGTCACGCATACCGTTTCCGACGCCGCGGGAATGACGACGTTCACCTCCGATTCCACGTTGATATACACGGCGTGCCGCGTCTGATTGATGCCCATACTCTCGAATTCCGAAGTAAACATGCAGATGACGTTCTCCGCCGTGAGAATATCGAGGGTGATCTCCGGCCCGAAACCCGCCACGATGGAGATGCCGCTGAACGCGCCGAGGGGCACGGCCACGCCCTCGTCGCACGAAGCGGCGATGAGCGCCTGCGCCGAAACCGCGATCTCCCTGTTGATGCTGTTGATCTTCAGGCTGTCGGCGGCCATAAGGGTAATATCCCCCGCGGCGTTCTTTTCCACCGTGATGAGGTCGTCGTAGTTCGCGTCGTTTAGGTTCAGAAGGACCGAGCGGTTGACCGCCGAAGTTACCTTCGAGCGGATCTCATCGACGCTGTAAGTTTTGATCGTCGAGGCGACGCGCGTTTTATAAAACACCGCCGCGCCCGCGATGAGCAGGAGAACGATCAGCCAGACGACGACTTTTTTCCATTTCGTCCGCCGCCTTCTCCGACGATAGGAACAATACACATTATAATATAAGCGCGATCAGTTCTTTTTAGACCTCACGCGGAAAATTACGGCAAAAACATATCCGAACACGATGGCGGCGGTAATGCCCGCGCCCGCGGCGGTGATGCCCCCCGTGATGGCTTTGAACAAACTTTCCTTCGCCCCCTTGATGGCGCCCTGCGCCAGAAGATAGCCGAACCCCGAAATGGGCACGGTAGCCCCCGCGCCCGCAAAATCGACGAGGTATTGATACAGCCCGAACGCCTGCAGCACCACGCCCGCGAGAAGGAAGGTTACGAGAATTTTCCCCGAAGTGATCTTCGTATAATTGATGAGCAGCTGCGCGATCGTGCAGATCGCCCCGCCCACGACGAAGGCTTTTAAAAACATTAAAAAGATTTCCATAATTTCCTCAGCTTTCAAACGCCACCGCGTGAGCGATGGACGGAATGGAATCCCCCTGCTGGGAGGATACCGAAGAGAGCAACGCGCCCGTCGCGATGAGCAGCACGCGCCTGTATTCTTTTTTCAGCAGTTTTTTATAGATATAGGAATTGAACACGACCGCGCTGCATCCCGCGCCGCTGCCGCCCTGAAATTCGTCCTCGCGGATATTGTAGATCATTTCCCCGCAGTCCACGTGCTGTTTCGACACGTCGAATCCCTTTTCCCACATAAGATCTTTGAGCACGCGGCTGCCGAACGCGCCGAGATCGCCCGTGATGATCAGATCGTAATCGTCGGGCACGAGTTTGGTTTCCTTGAAATGCACGTACAGCGTATCCGCCGCCGCGGGAGCCATCGCCGCGCCCATATTGTTTGCGTCCGTCACGCCGAAATCCACCACCTTTCCCATGGTCGCGCAAACGAGTTTGGGTCCCTTTCCCTCGGCGGAGAGCACGCCGCACCCCGCGCCCGTAACCGTCCACTGCGCCTGCGGCGGACGGGTGTTGCCGAGTTCCAGCGGATATCTGTACTGCCTTTCCGCTGAAGAAAAATGGCTGCCCGTCGCGCAGAGCACGCGCTCGCAGTAGCCGCCGTCCACGAGAACCCCGCCCAAAAGGAAAGCCTCGCTCATGGTGGAACAGGCGTTATACAGGCCGAGGAAGGGCATGTTGAATGCCCTGCGCGCTGAGGGCGAGGAGAGGAGATGATGGAGCAGATCGCCCGCGAGCACCGAGCCGAGGTCCTCCGCGTTGAGGCGCGCG
>CALVZR010000228.1 GCA_944372565.1 uncultured Clostridia bacterium
AGGCGCTATGCGGAGTATATCGTTGCAGCCATGTCCGCACAATGAACATTTCAAAGGGGCTTCCTTCGAGGAGCCCTTTTTTTCTATGGTCGGCGGCTTTGCATTATTTCCGTTCGAGACAAATTAGAGTTTCAACATGGTCGAGGTGACGAGACTTGAACTCACGACCTCTTGGTCCCGAACCGCGTCGAAACAAAAGCGCGGCCCCGCCGCGGCAAGAATGCCGCTTTGCTTTCTGCGCTTTGTTTCTCCTTATCCCGCAAATATTTTTCAAATCTTTGCGGGAGCCCTGATAAAGATATAGCGCGCTTGGCAGAGGGACCGCGAGGACGTGAGTCCCGAAAAATTAACGGAAAACAAAAACAGCGGATATGTTCCGCTGTTTTGATGGTCGAGGTGACGAGACTTGAACTCACGACCTCTTGGTCCCGAACCAAGCGCGCTACCAACTGCGCTACACCTCGTGATTCGCTTATCCATTATATATAATTTCCGCGTTTTTTGCAAGCGTTTGGCGCGAATAAAAAAAATTTTCCCTTCATTTCGAATTTCCGTTGAAAATCGGCGCATATTCTGTTATACTGATATCAAACAAAACGCCGCGCCCGCCTTCGCGGAAAAACGGGGGAGAGGAAACGGGCGTTGCCGCAAAGCCGTTCTTTGCGGCGTTTACGGGCGGACCGCCTCCGGCAAAAGAAGTCGGCAAAAAGAAAGCGGCAAACATACCGCGAAAAGGAGCGTTTATGGAGAAACTGAAACAGGATACGGCAAAATATTTCAAGGCCGCGCTCACGCTTTCCCTGCTCGTGCCCGTGGGGGTACTCGGCATCGTGTTCGGCGCCATTCTCGCCACCTGGTACGGCTGGGTGATGCTGGGCGTCGGCGCGGCGATCTGCCTCGCCGGGTTTTACGTGATGCCCCTCCTCTGGACGACGTACGGGGAATACAGAACGCTGCAGCGGGTGGCGCAGAGCATCACGGAAGAGCACGTTTATTATATAGACATGCTGTCGCAGCGGTTCGGCGTGCGCCCCAACCAGATGTGTAATTTGGTGCGCAAACTCATCGCAAAGCAGTATATTCAGGGATATGTGTTCAATAACAACCGTTTCGTGATGAAATTGCAGCAGCGCACGGTGAGCGTGCACTGCCCCAACTGCGGTTCCGCGGTAAACGTCTATGGCGCGGACGGCATCTGCGAACACTGCGGCACGCTGGTGAAAAACCCCAATAAAAAGGTGGTGCACGCCGTAACGGCGGACGAGATCTTCTTCCGCGGCGTGAAGTTAAAGGAGTGCTCCGTTTATCCCATGGCATACGACGAGGACGCGCAGAATTTTCTCGTGAGCGACATCGTGAAGTTCGTAAACGCCAATTCGGGCGAAACCGCCTATGCCGAGATAAAATCCATGATCTTTGCGGATACTTTCAAAAAACTCGTGCGCGAAGCGGGGGCGGAAAAGTTCGGCTTTACCAGAAAAGAAGAGAAAAAGCTCATAAAATTTCTCCGCCGCATGTACGGGGGCAAGGAAAAAACGTACGGCACGGTGGGGCTGGAACTGCTGCCTGCGGACGATTTCAAAGAATAAAGCGGCTTTCTTAACCCCGCGGAAAATTTTCCGCGGGGCTTATATTTTGTTGACTTGCGGCACGCGTTCGTGCTAATCTAAAAGAAAAAGGCGTTAGCATAGGCTAACTTTACGGACGAAAAAATATGAAACTCGACGAACTCAAACTCGGGCAGACGGGGAAGATCCTCAAAGTGGGCGGCGAAGGCGAACTGCGGTGCCGTCTGCTGGATATGGGGCTGATCCCGAAAACCGAGGTGAAGATGGTGAAGATCGCCCCCATGGGCGACCCGATGGAGATCCGCCTGCGCGGGTACGAACTCACCCTCCGCAAGGAGGACGCGGCGAAGATAGACGTGGAGCCGACGGAGGAGCAGGCATGATCTTTGCATTGGTGGGAAATCAGAACTGCGGCAAAACCACGCTGTTCAACCAGCTCACGGGCTCCAACCAGCACGTGGGGAACTTTCCGGGGGTAACCGTTTCCAGCAAAATGGGGGAGATCCGCGGGCTGAAAGACTGCTCCGCGGCAGACCTTCCCGGCATTTATTCCCTCCGCCCGTATTCGGGGGAGGAGATCGTCACGCGGGATTTCATCATCAACGAAAAGCCGGACGGCATCATCAACATCGTGGACGCGATGAACATCGAGCGCAACCTCTATCTCACTTTGCAGGTGCTCGAAATGCGCGTGCCCACGGTGATCGCCCTCAACATGATGGACGAGGTGCGCGCCAACGGCGGCACGGTGGATATCCTTAAACTCTCCGAAGAGCTGGGCGTGCCCGTCGTGCCCATTAGCGCGGCGAAGAACGAGGGCATAGAGGAACTGATCAACACCGCTTACGAAACGGCCAAGGCGAAAACCCTGCCCAAGCGCATCGATTTCTGCGAACAGGGGCCGGTGCACCGCTGCATCCACGCGGTAACGCACCTCATCGAGGACCACGCGGAAACGGCGGGCATCGCCGCGCGCTTTGCCGCCACGAAGACGGTGGAAGGCGATAAAGACATCGTAAA
>CALVZR010000229.1 GCA_944372565.1 uncultured Clostridia bacterium
TAAAGTTCCTGCCGCGCGACCGAATTGAAATCGTCGAAGAGCGGCACCCAGTATTTCACGCCCTCGCCGTCGTTATACAGTTCGTCGGTGTAGCGGTTTGTCACGATGTGCGGAAAATTGCGCACCGAATCGATGATCTCCGCGCCCAACGCGCCCGAATAAGAGGAATCTCTTTCCATTTCGGAAGCGAGTTCTTCCTTTGCGATTTCCACCTGATGCGCGATGCGCACCGCGCGGTCCACCGTGCCCCCCATCGTCGGCTCGTCGATGAGCGAACCGAGATAAAGATACGCCTTGTCGAGATAATTCTTTTCATCCTGCAAGGAGATCTCCGCCAGGGCGGTCAGGGTTGCCTTGAACTTATCGTAATCCATATCCTGATCGTTCGCCGCAGAGTTGTACACGATCGTGTACGGCACGGAATAGGAGGGCGTTTTGTCGTAATATTCCCGCACCGCTTCGAGATAATAATCGGTGTTTTCCACGAGCGTGGGGAGATTGATCCCCGCAAGGCGGTATTCGAGCAGCATATCGTACGCCGCCTTGTAATGCTCGAGAGAATCGTCCCCCGATGCGTTCATAAATGCACGGTTGATGGCAAACGCGCTCTTTGCGGTGATGTCGTCCGTAAGGGTATAATCGTAAACGGTAACGCTTGCCTTCACTTCGAAGTCCTGACCGTCGCAATGCACCGTGAACGTTCCGTTATATGTACCCGCGGCCTGATCTTTCGGACAGTAACAGGTGATCCATAAACCCTGGTTCTCTCCCGCGGCGATGGTGTTCTCCCCGTATTTTTCGGCGGTCTCCATGGGAAGAAGCGCATCCGGATACCAGCCGAACCCCGTGGAAAAGCCGTCCGACTGATTGGTTACGTTGAGATATTTCTGATTGTAAACGTAAAAATTCTCTTTGGAAAGCGTTTTCCCTTCGGCGCTCGTGAGATCGGAAAGCGTTACGGAATAGGAAGATACTTCCTTTTCGGGCGTGAGAATGACCTGAGCGCTTTCGTACTCGTTTCTCGTCATCGCTATACGGAAAGACAAATCGCTTTCCCTGCCGTAATCTTTGTCCCTGTTGATGCGCACCGTACTGTCCGCAGTCCAGACGGAGATATTGTTGTTTCCGCCCTTTTCTTCGTTGCAGGCGCCTGCGGAAAAAGCCATGCCTGCCGCAAGCACTACGGCAACGGCCCTGCCGATAAATTTTCTCATCTTTTTCTCCTCTTCTCTTTATTGATACATTCCGGAATTTCTGAGCATCAGGTTGAATTTTTCCACCGTCCACTCGTTTTCGTATTCGTTCCTGTAAAGTTCGTACGGCGTTTTATAATGCTTGGAGTCTTTCGTGGCGAAATATTCTTCCTCATACTGTCCCTCTCCCACCCAGAGCGAAAGCCCGCCGAGCGGGGTGAGCGGCGTTGTGCCGTAGGTGGTGATAAGGTTTTCGAAATCGGGATTGGCGATGGTGGTTTCGTAACGCGATTTTGCAAACGCGGACATCGAATTCCAACGCTCCGCGTCGTTTTCCAGATCGTATTTGATGGGAAGCTGGTTGCCCATGGTCGCATCGAAATAGATCCGGTATCCTTCGTCGCTCAGCATGAATTTCAGAAATTCCTTGGCGAGGTCTTTCGCCGTTGCGTAAACGGGAATGCCTACGGTATGGTTCCCGCCGATGGTATAGCCCACGTTGCGGGCATTTCTCACGAGTTCGATATCTTCATCGAGAACGGTAAATCCGTTCACCTCGGTCGGCTTTTCCGTTACATCCCCGTCCACATAGGAGATGATCGCGGCGAGCGCCCCGTCGTATTTCGCCTTTTTATCCGCGGAAAGCCCGTCGTAATCCTCCGACCCTTCTTCGTAGAAAGAGAATTTTTCGCAAAGGGAACTGATGACGGGAGGCTTCATCATGCGGAATTCGAATTTGTTTTCATCCTCGTCTGCCACGTTGCGCATTTCGTTTTCCAGCCAGTCGCCGTTGACCATCATCAGCCCGTTGCCGGAAATAAACTGCGCCTGCGACTGCGCGAAGTTCATCAGGTTCACGTTGTCGTGATTATTCCCCAGATCGTGTTTGATGAGGGAATGGAGCACTTCCAGACATTCCAGCCTGCCTTCCTGCAGGAAGATATCCCGCGAGGGGGCGCCGTTATCGAGCCCGAGGAAGAAGTTTTTCACGTTTTCCGCGCCCTCGTACTGCATATACCAGATCCTCGTCATGTATTCCCAATAGTTGGTGGAAACGGAGAACACGAAGGGGATCTCCCCCGCCGCCTTGATATCTGCGCAAAGCGCCACCAATTCGTCGGTCGTTTTGGGCACTGCGATATCGGGATTGTTTTTCGCAAGTTCGGTGAACTTACTGTGGTTATATACGAGCCCCGTGGCGCCTACCGCCCACGAAAAAGAATAATAATGCCCGTTGATCTGTTGCGGCGTGGCGTCGTTGATGAATTTATCTTTCAGTTGCACGCCGTTTTCTTCATATTCCATTACCTCGTCGATGTCTTCCAAAATAATGTCAAAATCGGGATGTACGTTCGCCCCCGCGATGGCATAGGAATCCATATCGCCGCCGACGATAAACAGGTCCACCGTATTGGTCGTACCCGATTTTAAAAGGTCGCCGGTTTGGTCGAGGTCGTCCCCCCAATATTCCACGTTCACGCCTTCGTTCTTCTGTTCGAAAGCTGCGGCGAGGTCTTTGATGAACTGATCCCCGTATCCCGCGTTGAGATAATAAATTTCCAGCGTGTTTTCATCGTTGGAAACCTTCGGTCTGCAACCGGAAAGCGCACCCCCCGATACCGCGATGGCTGCGGCAAGAACGATTGTAATAAACTTTTTCATAATCTGCTCCTTTATTTTTTTCGCTTATTATCCTTTCAGCCCGCCCATGCTGAGGCTGGTCATGAAAGTCTTTCTCATGGAAATGAAGATGATGAGGATGGGGATCGCCGAAATGACGATGCCCGCAAAATACACGGGATAATTCATGCCGCGTATCATTTTGCTTTCGTAAAGATACAGACCCGAAGCGATCGTGGGAAAACTCGGCATATAGATGAGAGGCGTCATGTAATCGTTCCATCCGCCGATGAAATCCTGAATGGCGAACACCGCGAGAGGCGCGAGCGCCTGCGGGAACATCACATGCCAGAACACCTGAAAATGCGAAGCCCCGTCTATGTACGCCGCCTCGGCGTACGTCCACGAAATACTCTTGAAAAAGGAGTATAAAACGAGGAATTTATAGCCGCCCACCGAAAATGAGGAAACGAGCACGTTGAACACGTTGTCGAAAATGCCGAGCTGTTTTTTGATCTGCAGACTGGACGCCATCGACCCGTATATGGGGAGCATCATCATAAACAGGATGACGGCGTAAAACGCCCTTCTCCCCGGAAACTGCAATTTCGCGATGGTATAGGTGGTGATGGCGGTAACGAACGTCCCCAGCACGATGCTGATGCCGTTCATCCATACGCTGTTCCACACCATTCCCAAAAAATTGGTCCCCTCCACCACCAGGGAATCGAGCGCCTCGGGATAGTTGGAAAAAAGCCATTTTTTCGGCAGGTCGAGAGAATTTCCCGTTTCGTATTCCAAAGAACCTTTCAGGGAAGAGAGGAACATCCATATCATCGGATACAACAGCGTGAGCGCATACAGGACGAACAGTCCGAAAATAACGCCCATTGCGATTCTTTGCGATCTGGTTTTTCTTACAGACATCTCTTCACCTCAGAACTCGATCGTTTCCACTTTGTTGGAAAGCCACCTGCATATCACGACGAGAGGCAGCGTTGCGACGGTCATTAAAATGCCCATCGCGGCGGGAACGTTGTATTGGCCGTTCACAACGACCTGATCGTACAGCCAGTAACTGAGCGTGGACGTGTTGTACCGCCCTTCCGTGAGCAGCAGCACGTTGCCGCTGGCGCTGAAAAAGCCGATAACCGTAAACAGCAGATTTGTCGAAATCGCCGGCCAGATGAGCGGCACGGTGATGTTTACGACCTCCCTTGCAAAGCCCACGCCGTCCAGTTCCGCGGCCTCCATCACGTCCTGCGGGATGCGCGCCAGCGTGCCGAGATAGACCAGCATGCTCGACGGGATGCCCAGCCACAGCGAAGAGGCGAGAACCGCCCAGATCGCCGAATCGGTGTTTGCCAGAAGTTCCGGAGCCTCCTGGATGACGTTCAGATGGAGCAGGATCGTAAAGAGCGGGCCGTTGGGGTGGATAAAATTCTTATAAGCCGTCATCCACACCACGCCGCCGATGATACTCGGCAGATAGAAAATCACTTCGAAAAATTTATACCCCCAAACCTGCTTGTAAAGGGCGTAGCTCACCACGATGTTGATCGGCATGAGCAGAAGCGTTAAAATAAAAAAGAGCGACGTGTTTCTCAGCGCGATCAGAATTTCCCCGTCGCTCGTAACGATCTCCTGAATGACGATCTGAAAATTTTCAAGCGTCAGGTTGTTGTTGATATCCTTGAACGCGAGCAGGACGGAATTGAAATTCAGATAGACGTAAAAAATGAGAAAATACACGATGGGGAGCGCCCACACCGCATAAGAAAACAGGGTCATTCCCCTTTTCATGGAAACGCTTGCGTTTTTGCGCGTTTTCGGAAATATTTTCCGTTTACATTCGTAAAACGATTGCTTTAAATTCCCCCAAAACCCCAGATCCATCGATTCACAGCCCGCTTTCTTCTTCATTTTCACTCCTCAGTTTCATGGTTTCCAAACGGTATTCCTTTGCGGAAACGCCGTATTTTTTTCTGTATGCCTTGGAAAAAGTCGCATAATTGTCGAACCCGAGATTCTGCGCGATCACCTTGATGGGAAGCTGCGTTTCGCCGAGATATTCCTTTGCGAGCTCCAGCTTATACGACGAAATATATTCGCTCGGCGAAACGCCGTATTTCTTTTTGAAAATTCTGAAAAGCCACGTCCTGTCTATGGAAAGCGCCGTGCTCAGCGTGGACACGGTGATGTTTTCCGAAACGTTTTTCTTGATATATTCCACCGCGTCGTAAAGTTCCACGCTGTCGTTTGCTTTCAGTCCGCTCTCCTTTTTCACATGGGAGAACAGGATTTCCAGTAATGCGAAAAACCTGCTTTTCAGATAAAACGGGCTTGCCCCTTCTTCGGAAGGCTGGCAAAGTTCTCTGACGATGGCAACGACCGATTCGATGTTTTTCACGCCGAGAACGAGTTTTCCGTGCCCGAACCCCAATTCCGCAGCCAGCCGGTCCGCATCTTCGCCGTTGAAACCTATCCAATAATACTCCCACGGCGTAAGTTTATTGTGGTAATAAAACACGTGTTCGCCGGGACGCAGAAGAAACATCTGCCCTTTTTCCACGTTCATCGTGCGGCCGCCCGCAATATACGTCCCTTTCCCCGCAACGACAAAATGCAGGACGTAGTCTTTTTTCACGCAGGGAGCGACTCCCGTTTCCTCAGAGGATATCTGCCATCCGAATTGCGTGAAATCCACTTTATAGTATTCGCTTTCTTCCAGCGACCGATAGATAAATTCTTTGGATCTGATCATTCCGCCTCGCTCACGGCAACGCCGATTCTCTCCTCCGCGCCCCGTCCTTGACAAATTTATTTTAAGGCTTTTCCGTATAGAAGTAAATATACCTTCGTTGCCACTTGTTGTCGAAATGTTGCTTTTTCGTTTTTAAACATGCAACATTCCGCCAATTTTATTTCCTCGGCTTGTCCGCCTTGAATTTTTGCTTGTTTACTTTTTTATGCGGTATGATCTTAAAAAATTCTTATAAAATCTGACTTTTTTCGTTTTATATCCGCGTAAAAACCGCGCGGGCGGGCGACATTTCTGCCACCCGCCCGCGCGGAAAAACAACTTTACATCTTGTTGTCGTTTTGTTGTTTTGTTGCTTTATACTTTTCCTTCTGTTGCGGGCAACGTTTTTTCGGCGCGCTGTTTTTTATACAGCTTTATCCAGTTCACGCAAAGCACCGCAGTGCAATATGTGCTGAATACCGTTCCGATAAAATAAGTGAGCTCCGCGAACTGCCCTTCCGCAATCTGGATACACCAGATCGCCAGCGACGAGAGAATGTTCCCCACCTGAAAAACGAGGGATTCCATCAGGGCGAACATCGTCAGAAAGGTAGCCGCCGTGCCGAACACCAGACACGTTACGTCGAGCGCGGACTTGTTCGCGCCGGCGAGCTCCCTTATCGCGAAAAAAGCCGCCGCCCAGGCGGCCGCGGCAAAAACAAAGAGAACGATCTCCCATTTTACGGGAAGCCTTTTTAATTCGGTGGCGTTGCCGTAAGCGCGTTTTTTCCATCGCGCAAAGGTAAACAGCTGTACGGGCGCGCTCACCGCAACCGCCTGTATGAGCAGTCCGTACAGCCCCTCCGTAAAATACCCTATCCCGTACAGCAGGGAATTGAGCCCGCCGATGAGAAATCCCAGACGGTTTACGCGCGAATTGAGAAAAAACACGAAAAGGGAAACGAGCGCCGGCAGCATTTTGAACCATTTCTGACCCGTCAGGATCCCCGAAACGAGGATAGCGGCAAAACAAATTGCTAAAAGTGCGTAATTTACCGCGTCGATACGTTTTTTTTCAGACATCTTCCACTTCCACCACCCGCGTCAGGCAGGTTTTCCGCTTTATGCCCTTCCCGTCCGGCACATAAAAATCCGAATACGCCACGAGCAGGCGGTTTTCCCCTATGGGAAGAACGGACATATTGCAGCAACTTCCCGCCCATTGATGGAAATCCGGCCGTGCGGGCGGCTCGTTCATCAGAAAACTTCTGTCTTTCTCCGTCATGATCTCAACGGGATCTTCCCAATGTTCGGCATTGCCGCGGGCGGCGCGCACGTAGATCCCCGGCCTGCCGTAAACCGCGAGCGTCACGCCGCATTGTAAGCGCACGATCTGAGGGATCACGCCGCGTTTATCGAACAGCACGGGTTTTTCCCACGTCTTCCCCCCGTCTGCCGATCGGGTGATATAGCTTTCCCCCCATTCGGGCGCACCGTGAAACACCCCCGCCGTGCGCAGCAGGGCGACGATCGATCCGTCCGGCATAAATTCGATATCCGGCTCGGTATAGCCGTCGCGATAATACGCCGCGGGGTCGGTTGATGGATCGGGAATGTAGGGGATGTGGCTGACGTATTTCCAACTTCTGCCGTTATCTTCCGATTTATAAAAATACGCCGCGGAATACAGGTAATGCGCCCCGTTTTCGGGCGATGCGCCGAACAGTTCATAGGTGGGGAGCCAGAGCGTTCCGTCGGGAGCGACGCGGATATTTCCCCACGGGTTAGGCACGTTCAGCCGCACTGCGCCGTTCTCCCCCGAATAGGTAAAAACGGACATATGCGGGCGTTCCACGCGCGCGTCCTCCTCGCCGCTCTTTCCCGCAGCGGGATCGAACCGCGTAAAACGCCAGCTTTTTTGCACCAGCCCCTGCGGCAGCGAATCGATCTCGTAAATGCGGTAGATCTGCCCGAACACATCTACAAAACGCCCCAAGCCCTCGGGAAAGGGAGTGTTTTTGCCTCCCCTTATCCGCAGGGGATCTTCATCCGACGGTAAAAAATAGGTCGCAGCGCGGAAAGGCGGCACGTTCCGGTCGGTAACGTCGAGCACCGCCCGCGGTTCGGCGCGGAGATATTCTCCGTTTTTCAGTTTTGTGCCGCAGCGAAAGCGTGCGGAATCGTCCGTTTCCGTCCAATGCGCCCCGCCGTCGCGGGAAATGAACCATTTTTCGGGCATCCCGTAACAATCCGGACTGTCGTCCTCCACATGCACGCAGGCATAAACCCCGTCTTCTCCCTGAAACAATTTCGGAAACTGATACGGTCCCCACGGAACGTCTTCGCATTTTCCGCCCCGCACGATGATCGCGGGATCTCCTATCTTCAACCGCATAGATCTTTCTCCTTTTCTTTTTATTTTACGCGGCGAGAGGAGGGATGTAAAGTTCCGTTCGTTGCTTTTTAAAGCCGTAATGTTGCCGCTCCCGCCTTCCCGCACTGCAAAACGCCTTGCCCGCACCTAAAAAGCCCGCCGCCCCGCGGAGAATTTCTCCGCGGGGCGGCTATCGTTATGCGTTTAAAATCGTTCGGCGTTTAAAACGGCTTTTCTTAAAATTCGAGATGCCCCGTTTCCCGCGAGGAACGGCGGTAAAGCACGATTTTCCTGCCCGTGGCCGCCACGAATTCCGCGCCCAGCGCCGCGGCGAGTTCCTCCCCCGTTTCGCGCGCGCTCTTCTCGCTCGTTTCCAGCACGCTCAGCTTGATGAGTTCGCGCGCTTCCAGCGCGTCCGAAAAGGATTTCACCATATTTTCCGAAACCCCGTTTTTTCCCACCTGTCCGATGGGCTGTATGTTCGCGGCCATACCGCGCAGATTGCTCCTTTGTTTGCTCGTCAACATCTTTCTTACTCCATAAATTCAAATTCCGTGCCGCCCAGCACGATGGTGGCGCCGTTTTCCGCGCCCATTTCCCGAAGTTCTTTGAAAATCCCCCTGTCTTTCAGCACCTTATGCAGATACGCCATCGAATGCGGATCGGTGAGCACCACGTTGCGCGAAAGCACGTTTACCAGCGTGCCTTCGATGACGAACGCCCCGTCCGACTCCCTGCGGATGGTATATTCCAGCTTTTCGGGCTTTTCGTAGGTGAACGGCTCGAATTCCTCCGGCTGCACGGGGGGCAGCTTGTCCAGCGCCTTTTTGATCTCTTTTAAAAGATCGCCCACTTCCCCGCGGATCGCGGAGATCTTCACCGCCTTGTATTTTTTTCCGAGTTTTTCGCAGAACGCCGCCGCCTTTTCCTCCGCGCCGTATGCGTCGCACTTGTTGAGCGCCACGATCTGTTTCTTTTTGGCGAGCAGCGGGGAATAGTTTTTCAGTTCCGCATTGATTTTTTTGAAATCCTCATAGGCGTTTCGCCCTTCGGATTCCGAAATATCCACCACGTGCACGAGCATACGCGTGCGCTCGATGTGGCGCAGAAACTCGATGCCCAGCCCCGCGCCGTCGCTCGCCCCTTCGATGAGCCCGGGGATATCCGCCACGACGAATTTTTCCCCATAAACCTCGCACACGCCGAGGTTGGGCGACAGCGTGGTGAAATGATAATCGGCGATTTTCGGGCGCGCCTTGGTGATTTTGGAAAGCAGCGTGGATTTTCCCACGTTCGGGAAACCCACCAGCCCCACGTCCGCAATGGTTTTCAGCTCCAGAATCACGCTGTGCGTTTCGGTCTTTTCCCCCGTCTGGGAAAAGTGCGGCGCGTGGCGGCGGCTGGTGGCGAAACGCGCGTTTCCCCTGCCGCCTTCCCCGCCTTTCAGAACGGTTACCTTCTGCCCGTCCTCAAAAATATCCGCGATTACGCCGCCGCTCTCCGCGTCCCTGATCACGGTGCCGAGGGGCACGCGCAGAACGAGGGCGTCCCCGTCCTTGCCGAAACAGTTTTTCGGGCCGCCCCGCTCGCCGTTCCCCGCGGAGAACTTGTTCTTGTAATAATATTCGGAAAGGCTGTTCGCGTGGCGGTCGCCCATAAAGATCACGTCGCCGCCCCTGCCGCCGTCGCCGCCGTCCGGCCCGCCGTTCACCACCCCTTTGAAGTGGAGAAAGGAGGTAATGCCGTCGCCGCCGTTTCCCGCCTTGATTTGCAGAATCACTCTGTCGATAAACATCTTTTACCCTTTCTTTTTTACCGGATTTTTTTCGCAAAGCCGCTCTATCGGGCAAACGGCGCACTGCGGATTGCCCGCCTTGCACACCTGCCGCCCCAGATAGATGAGATAATGATGCGCTTTTTTCCACGAAGATTTTTCGAGGATTTCCATCAGCTGTTCTTCGGTTTTCTTCACGTTGGCGGCGTGCGCCAGCCCGATGCGGTTGCTCACGCGGAACACGTGGGTATCCACCGCGATGGCGTCCCCGCCGAACGCCACGGAATACACCACGTTCGCC
>CALVZR010000230.1 GCA_944372565.1 uncultured Clostridia bacterium
CTTCGTCCGCAGGCGTTTCGGTAGTATCGCCCGCGCCGCCGTCCGTTCCGCCGCCCTCGTCATCGGTTTCCCCGCCGCCTTCGGGATCGGAAGAACCGCCCACGCCCAGCGATTTCAAAAGATCTCCGAGGTTGAGGTTTTCCTCGCAGAAATCCTGCATAAAATTGATCTGCTGAAATTTACTTCCCGCCAGCGCGTTCTGCACGCCTTCTATCGGCAGCGTGCCGACAACGCCGAGCAGCGTGAAGAGCACCACCCCGTAAAACGCCACGCCGAACACCGCGCCGAAGATCCTGTCGAGCAGTTTTCCCAGCCCGTGCTTTGGTTTGATAAACGCACGCAAAATCTTTTTGACGATGGCGCAGACAATCAAAAAGACGATAAACAGCACCAAAAAAAGCACCACGGAAACGATTCCGCCCGCGATCGCGCCCTGCGTGGTTTCGCTCCCGATAAAGGAAAACGCCCCGGCAAGCGAATCGATGAGCCCCGCGATAAATCCGATTCTTTTAAAAACGGGCACGAGAAGGATCGCCCCCACAAAAGAGAGGGCGAAACACAGGTTGTTGAGCCCGTTTTTCATGAATCCCGTACATAAGCCGACGATCACCGTGATGACGAGCAGCGCCGCGACCGCGAGGTCCGCCACCGTGCCCGCCCCGATGAGCAGATTATTGTAAATCATCCTGTTTTTCTGAAAATTTTCCCTTTTTTATATATTTTCTACTTTACAGTATATACGGAAAAAAGAAAAATGTCAACCGTCCGCGCAAAACGCTAAAACAAGCGCAGTTCGGTGAGGAGCGCGGCGGCAAGTTCGTAGCCGTAAGATTCGCGGTCGATCACCAGTTCGTAAACGCCGTTTTCCGCCGCGCGCGCGGGGAGGCGCACGCGCACCCATTTCCCGCCCGCGACCGAGCCGGTCATAAGCGCGTCCTCTTCGTCATACACCATTCCCCGCCTGAGATCGTTCGGGCGGCGGCGGATATTGGGTACGAAAAACGCCAGCGCGGGGTCGTTTTTCACGTCCTCTTCCGTATAGTTTTCGGTATCGAAATGCAGATACGCCTCGTAATCCCTCTTTTCGGGCAGCTTTATTTTCAGGCGGAAGGGCGAGCCCACCGCGCCGTGAAGAAAGGCATTCCGATAGGAAACGGAAGGCGTTTCCGGCTGCATAATAGCGTAGTTTTCCAGATAGTTCGAAATCTCGTATCCGTATCCCTTTTCCGCCGAAACCGCGTCGTTTTCCGCTTTCCACGGCGCATAGCCTTCCCCTTTTAGCCGCGCGGAAAATTCCACCTGCAGCAGGGGGCGCGCCGCGGGCGGCTCCGCAAAGCAAAATCTTTCGTCCGCCAGCAGCAGTTTCAGTTCTTCTTCCGTAAGCGCGTTCTCTTCCCCGCCCTTTTCGGTGCGCGAAAGATAGGAAAGCAGGCTGTTTTTCAGCTGCCGCGCGGCGGGGCGGGCGGCGAGATTGGAAGAGACGTCGAGCGTGCACACGAGGATGCGCCCCTTGCCCACGGAAAACTCCTCCACCGCGGCGAGCTGCTGCGCGCGCACGGGATCGTCGATCGCGGAAACGATCGGCTCCGTTTTCTTATGCAGTTTCGCAAGCGGCAGCGCGCGGGAGCCGAGCGTGAGGTCTTCCCACTGCATATCGGCGTACATCTCCGTGGGGAATCCTTCCAACGCGGGATGTTTCGCGTCGATCAGCCACCCGCAGCTGTGGCGCGAAAACATCGTGAACGTCCACACGGGGGGATTGAACGTGGTCTGCAGGCAGTTGGGCACGTCCTTCGCGAGGAAAAGCACCTTTCCGCCCTCGCGCAGCGTTTTGAAAACGTCTTCGTTTAATTTGGTGGCGACGAGCACGTTTTCATATCGGGTTTCGTCCGCCCGATACGCCCATACGTCCCAGCTGTTTGAGATTTCGCCGATGCGGGCGGAAACGGTGAGTTTCGCGCTCTTTCCGATTTCGAGCGGGCAGACGATCTCCCCGACAAAGGTATTGGCGTTGTTTTCCGCGTTCACGGAAAACGTGCCCGAAACGAGGACGTTTTCCCCGTCGGAAACGGCGTATTCCAGCGTGCCGCATAGATTGCTCTCGGCATAGCGGTACACTTCGAGGGAAACTTTCAGCGTTTCGCCCGCGGCGTAAACGTAGCGGGGAAAACGCGCCAGAATAACCGTGTCGTCGCACATTCTCCTGAACTCTTCCGCCGTGAGAAAGCCCTTGCTTTCCCAGAAGGGATCCAAAATGCCCACCATAGCGGTGTTCTGACCGGGATAATCGCGAAGGTCCAGCAACTGGAACCCCGCGAGGTCGCGGCTTTTGAGCAGTTTTTCGATGTCCTCTTTATAAAGGCGCAGCCCCAGACGGGTGCCCGCCTCGTGGTACGCCGCGGCATAGCGCAGCAGCCCGCGCGCGGCGAGACGCTTTTCAAACAGGTCGAAGGCGACCTGTTTCATCGTGCCCGTATATTTTTTCCTCAGGCCGAGATCGGGGTACATCCACCACTCGCCCACCTCGTGCGCCACGACGGGAACGGTGGCTCCCGCCACGCATTCGTCGTAATCCTTGTCGGGTTCCACTCTCTGCGCCCAGTCCGCCCAGCGTTCGGAATAGCGGATCCTGCGGCGCTGCCCTTCGGGCGGATCGGTAACGTACATCCCCACGATATATTCGTCGCCGGGGTTGATATCCACGCTCTCGTTGCCGGGGCGGAGGTATTCGTTGCTCGAAGCGACGTACAGCCTGCGGGGATCGTACCGCTTGCCGAAATCGACCATCTGCGCCAGCACGTCCCAGTCGCCGCTGTGTTCGTTGCCCATACTCATCATACAGAAACTCGCATAGTTGCCGTAGGCGTCCAGAATGCGTTTGAGTTCGCTCTGCAAAAACGAGGTGCCCTTCCAGCCGTCGGAAACTTCTCCCCAATAGGGCAGTTCCGCTTGCAGAATAACGCCCGTTTCATCCGCCGCCTCGAACGCGGCTTCGGGCGGGCAAACCGAATGATAGCGCACGTGATTGAGCCCGTATTCTTTGCACGTGCGCATGATTTTCAGCCAATCTTCCTTTTCCCACGCGGGGCAGCCCGTGAGGCAGAAGGTCATCCCGTCGTGCGTGCCGCGCAGCGAGATCTTTTCCCCGTTCAGGTAAAAATGCCTGCCGCGCGCCTCGAACGTCCTCAGCCCCGCGCGCAGTTTTTTCGTATCCGCAAGCCGCCTTTCCCCCTCGGAGATCACGGTAACCGCCGCCTCGTAAAAGGAAGGCTCGAAACAGTTCCACAGTTTCATTTCCCCGCAAAAGGGCACGAGCACGGAAAGCGGGCTTTCCCCCGGGCACGCCGTGAGATAGGCGTTCTGCTCGGCGCACACCTCCCCCTCCCGCGAAAACGTGATATATACGTCCGCGTCCAGGAGTTCTTCGGTTTTGTTTTTCACCGTAAGATCGACGCGCGCTTCTTTCTTTTCGGGGAAGGGCGTGATTTTCACGTCCGCGATAAAGAGTTTGTCCCGCGCGGAAAGGCGGAGATCGCCTAAAACGCCGTTCCAGATGGTCTGCGTGTGAAACCCGTAGCCGTGCACGCAGCCGCCTTCTCTTTCGGAATTATCCACGCGCACGGAAATTTCGTGCCTGCCGGGAGAAAGGAAAGAAGTCAAATCGTAAACGTGCGGCGCGCTCAGGCTGTCGCACGCGCCCGCCCGCCTGCCGTCTATAAAAACTTCGCTCGTCCACATCACGCGCGGCAGCGTGAGAAAAACCGCCTTTCCCTGCCACGACGCGGGGATTTCCACCTCTTTTTTATACGTGGCGGCGCCGATATACTCCCTGTCGCGGCGCAGCCAGTTCATATATTCGCCTTCGGTCTTTTCGCCCACCCCCGCGAGATCGAGCGTGCCGGGCAGGGAAATCTTTCCCGTCTGCCCGCCCTCTTCGAGCGCGAAATCGAATTCGCCGTTTAAGAGCATTTCCTCCCCCGCAAAATCGTGCGGGATCTTCTTTTTTTCCACTCTGCCCGCGGCGGAGCCGTATTCCGCGCCGCCGTGGGATTCTTTCTTCACGGATTTTTTAGCCATACGTTGTCCTATTTGTTGAAATTGTCTTTAAGCGAAAAGATTTCCGAAAGCACGCTCCCTTCCGCCGTTTTCAGTTCTTTGAAATACCCCACGCGCATAAGCTGCAGAGGCTTTTCGCCGCAGTGCGCCGCATACGGCTCGGCTTTGCCGCGGTAAACGTGCACCGAATGGGCGTTCATCCGTTCGGAAAAATCCTGCCCGGGATACTGTTCGTCGCATAAAAGGTGTTCGTAGCGGCGGATCTCCACGTCCTCGGCGGTAGCCGCGTCCACCCACTGGATCACGCCCTTCACCTTCACGCCGCTCGTATCGCTGCCGCTCTTCGAGCTTGCGATATGCGAGCAGAGCAGTTCCTTCACCTCGCCGTTTTCGCCGAAAATCACCTCATCGCAGCGGATGATATAGGCGTTTTTCAGGCGGACGTACCCGTCCTTTTTGAGCCTGTGGTATTTGGGCGGCGGGTCGAGCGCGAAATCGTCCGCGTCGATATACAGGGTTTTGGAAAAGGAGATCTTCCGCGTGCGTTTTTCTTGGTCGTTCGGGTTGATTTCGAAATCGAGTTCCTCTTCCCCCTCGTAGTCGGTGAGCGTAACTTTGAGCGGCTTCAAAACCGCCATGGCGCGCTCGGCGTTAAGGTTCATATATTCGCGGATGCACGCCTCGAAATAGGAGATCTGCACCTCGGAATTGGCCTTGCTCACCCCCACGCGCGCGCAGAAATCTTTCAGCACCTCGGGCGGCACGCCGCGGCGGCGCAGGCCGGAAAGCGTGGGCATTCTGGGGTCGTCCCAACCGTCCACCGAACCGTCCTCCACCAGTTTTTTCAAGTAGCGCTTGCTCATAACGAGGTTGGTTACGTTGAGCCGCGCGAATTCGATCTGCCGCGGCTTGGGGGAAAAGCCGAGATTAATGCCCACCCAGTCGTAAAGCGGGCGGTGGTCTTCAAATTCCAGCGTGCAGAGCGAATGCGTTACCCCCTGCAGATAGTCGCAGATGGGGTGCGCGTAGTCGTACATCGGATAGATGCACCATTTATCTCCCGTTCTGTGGTGCGGCTGACGGAGGATGCGGTAGATCACGGGATCGCGCAGGTTGATGTTGGGGGAAGCCATATCGATCTTCGCGCGGAGACATTTTTCGCCGTCCGCATATTTCCCCGCGCGCATTTCCCGAAACAGGCGGAGATTTTCCTCCACGCTCCTGTTCCGCCACGGGCTTTCCTTCCCGCCCTCGGTGAGCGACCCGCGGGACGCGCTGATCTCCGCCGCGCTCATGTCGCACACGAACGCCTTGCCGTCCGCAATGAGTTTAAGGGCAAATTCGTAGATCTGCTCGAAATAATCGGAAGCGTACGTTTCTTCGTCCCACGTAAAGCCCAGCCAGCGGATGTCTTCGCGGATGGCGTCCACGAACTCCGTCTTTTCCTTGGAGGGGTTGGTGTCGTCGAAAAAGAGGTTGCACTTCCCGCGATATTTTTCCTTGATGCCGAAATTGAGGCAGATGCTCTTCGCGTGCCCGATATGAAGATAGCCGTTCGGTTCGGGCGGGAAGCGCGTCTTTATGGAAGACACCTTCCCTTCGCTCAGTTCCTCTTCGATGATCTGTTCGATAAAATTCGCCGTTTCCGCCATAAGAAAAACTCCCTTTTGTATATATTCTGCCCGCGCTGCGGCGCTCTGCCGCCCGCGCGGAACCGCATTTCGTTTTCTTTTTTACAGTATATCACAGACGCGCGAAATAAAAAAGCGAATGCAAAAGATTTTCGCGACATTTTGCGAAAAAACGGGGGTTTTTTCTTGACTTCCCCGCCCGTTTTTTCTACAATATGATAGAGAATTTATATCGAAACGAGAGGAAACGCGGATGGAAGAGAAAAAAAGCGCAGTTACAATGGAAAAGCTGGTCAATCTCTGCAAGGCGCGGGGAATTATTTTCCCCGGCAGCGAGATCTACGGCGGTATGGGCAACACGTGGGACTACGGCCCCGTGGGCGTGGAGATCAAAAACAACATCAAGCGCGCCTGGTGGAAAAAATTCGTGCAGGAAAGCGACAATTCCTACGGCGTGGACGCCGCCATTTTAATGAACGCCCGCGTATGGGACGCGAGCGGGCACACCGCCTCTTTTTCCGACCCGAAAATGGACTGCAAAGAGTGCAAAACCCGCCACCGCGCGGATACGCTCATCGAAATGCACTCGCACGGCAAAGTCAATCCCGACAAGATGACCAACGAGGAGATGGAGGCGTATATCAAGGAGCATAAAGTGTGCTGCCCCAAATGCGGGAAGAGCAACTTCACCCCCATCCGCCAGTTCAATATGATGTTTGAAACCTCCCGCGGCGTAACCGAGGAAGGGCAGAACAAAATTTATCTCCGCCCCGAAACGGCGCAGGGAGAATTCGTGAACTTTCTGAACGTGCAGCGCACCACGCGCGCTAAAGTGCCCTTCGGCATTGCGCAGATCGGCAAGGCTTTCAGAAACGAGATCACGCCGGGCAACTTCATCTTCCGCACCATCGAGTTCGAGCAGATGGAACATCAGTGGTTCTGCAAGGAAGGCACCGACCACGAATATTACGAGGAATACAAGAAAAAGGCGTGGGATTTCGTCGTGTCGCTCGGTTTCAACCCCGAACATCTGCGCTTTAAAGACCACGACAAGCTGGCGCACTACGCGAAATCCGCGTGCGATATCCAGTACCTGTTCCCCATCGGCTGGTCGGAACTCAACGGCATCCACAACAGAACGGATTACGATTTGTCCCGCCACCAGGAATATTCGGGAAAGAGTATGCTCTATACCGACCCCGTTACGGGAGAAAAATATATCCCCTACGTCATCGAATATTCTATCGGGGCGGACCGGCTGATGCTTGCGGTGCTCTCCGAGGCGTACGACGAGGAAACGCTCGAAGGGGGCGACACCCGCGTGGTGATGCACTTCCATCCCGCAATCGCGGCGTATAAATGCGCCGTGCTCCCCTTGCAGAAGAACCTTTCCGAAAAGGCGAAGGAACTTTACAAGTCGCTCCGCGCGGACTTTATGTGCACGTACGACGACGCAGGCTCCATCGGCAAGCGCTACCGCCGCCAGGACGAAATCGGCACGCCGTTCTGCGTAACCGTCGATTTCGAAACGCTGGAAAACAACACCGTTACCGTGCGCGACCGCGACACGATGAGCCAGATCCGCCTTTCCGCGGAAGAAGTGACGCCCTATATCGAACAGGCGATGAAACTTTAAAATTCAGGCCCGCGGAAAAATTTTTCCGCGGGCCGTTTATACAAAACAAAAACAGGAGAAAAACAGATTATGGCAAACGTATGCGTGATTACGGGCGGCGGCAGCGGAATGGGGCTTGCCGCGGCGAAGTTTATGCCCAAGGACAAGATTATCGTGCTTTCGGGCAGAACGGAAAAGAAACTCGAAAACGCCGTGAACGAGCTGAAAGCGCTCGGCTACGAGGCTTACGCCAAGGCGTGCGACACTTCCGACAAAAAGAGCGTGCACGCGCTCGCGGAATACGCCGCCACGCTCGGCGAGGTGAAGACGGTGATCAACTCCGCGGGGCTCTCCCCCGCGATGGCGAAACCCGAAACCATCGTGCGCGTGAACGCGCTGGGCACGGTGTATATGAACAAGGAATTTTCCGCGGTGATGAAAAACGGCGGCGTGATCGTGGACGTGGCTTCCAACTCCGCCTACGTGCTGCCGAAATTCCTCATCAACAAGAAGGTTTACGCGCTGGCGGATACCGACGAGGAGCTTTTCGTGAAGAAGATCATCAAAAAGAGCAACCTCGCAAAGGGCGACTACGCGCGTTCGGGATTCGCGTATGCGCTTTCCAAAAATTTCGTAACGTGGTACGCCGCGAAATGCGCGTTTGAATACGGGAAGAAGGGCATCCGCGTGGTGTCGCTCAGCCCGGGACTGATCGCGACGGATATGGGCAACCTCGAAGCCAAGGACGGCGGTATGCTCATCCCCTTTTCCGCGGAAGAGCGCATGGGCAAGCCCGAAGAGCTCGGCTTTGCGCTCGCCACGGTGGCGGACGAACGCAACGGCTACCTTGCGGGCGTGGACGTGCTCGTGGACGGCGGCAGCACCAACGGCATGAAAGAATTCAAGAAAAAGAAATAAACGCGGCAAAACGCCAAACAGCGCGCTGCGGCACATTGCCGCAGCGCGCTGTTTTTTATGTCATCGCAACAGGGCGGGGATTATTCAATCCCCGCCCGTTTTTGTTTGCAGATCTTTCTTTCGTTGTAAAAAAATACCGATTATCGAACAAACATCGAATACCGCCAACGTCCCGAAGATGATTCCCCAAATCATAATATATTTTTTCGCCTGATTTTCGGCAGCCCGTTGGACTTCGATATTATTTTGCCTGCCTGCTTCGTAGGGGATGATTACTTTTTCCCCGTATGTAAGCGCAACAACAGGATAAGCCCAGCCGTCTCCCAAATAGGCGCTTGCGGATGTTATTGTAAAAACCGCATCTTTCTGCAACAGCTCCGGCACGCCGTTTTCCATTGCCAGATCAAAATGTTTTCCGTCTATCTTAAAAAAATCGTAAAATTCTTTCTGAGAATGGTCAAATTTTATACCGATGTAGTTTTCCTCGATAAAAAAAGATTGCACGGAAACGTCGAAGGAAACATAATTTGCAGAGTCGGAATAATATTCAACGCTGTTCAGATCGGGACCGTGCAAAATCATACACATATTAAAAGGAATCCAAGACAGAAAAATAAGAGAGGACCAGATTATAGTCAGAACTTTGCAAATTTTATTGCCTTTTCTTTTCTCTTTTATTTTATTCATCTTTTTCCCCTTTTTTTTTATCTTAACAGAAAAACGCGCCCCTGTCAAGGCAAAAAGAAAAAAAGCCTTTTTCTTTCGTATCCGTTTTTTTATTCCGTCCGAAGGGCGATCACGGGGTCCTTCTTGGAGGCGATCCGCGCCGGAATCAGCCCCGCGATAAGGGTGAGCACAAAGCTGATGACCACCAGCAGCAATGCGTGCAGCGGATTGAGCACGACCAGCGCCCCCACGCCTTCGATGAGCGAGCGCAGAATGATATTGAGCGGGATGGAGAGCAGATACGTCACCCCGATGCCGATCAGCCCCGCAAACAGGCCGATGAGGAAAGTTTCCGCATTGAACACGTTGGAAATATCGAATTTCGACGCGCCGAGCGAGCGCAGCACGCCGATCTCCTTCGTGCGCTCCACCACCGAAATATAGGTGATGATGCCGATCATCACGCTGGAAACGACCAGCGAAATGGAAGTAAAGGCGATGAGCACGTAACTTACGGCGTCCACCATGGTGTTGAGCATGCCGAACATCATATCCATCATATCGGAGTAGGCGATATATTCGGGATCGTCTTCGGTATACTTTGCGTTCCACGCGTCGATATGCGCCTTGATTGCGGTTTTCGCGTCGAAACTGCGGGCGTAAATGCTGATCGTGGAGGGCGAGTCGTCGCCCGCGAGGGCGCGCACGGAATAAGAGTCGCTCTTATATCCGCCGTTTTCCGTGGAGATCAGGGGGTTGGAAATGACCACATCCCCGTTTTTCGCCGCGGCTACGATGTCGCTGTTTATATTCTCTTCGAGCACGTGTTCGGTGAGCGCGGTGGTATATGCCAGCCCCGTATCGAGCACGCCCGTCACGTTTTTCTTCTGGCGTAGCACGCCGACCACCGTGAGTTCCTCGAACCCAGATTTATCCGCCGCCGCGCTTTCCTGCACGTTGTTGAAATACTGCCCGAATTGATTCAGATATGCGGAATCGTTGTCTGCAAGATAAAACTTGCTGCCCACGAGATCTTCAAAGGAAATTTCCTTGATCGGGTCAAAGGAAAAACTGCTTTCCCACGGTTTGCTCATATCCATCGTGCCGCCGATATACCCCAGCAAAAACAGGGTGATGTCGCTCACGTTGTTGTATTCGTCCACCACAAGCACGATTTGGTTATATCCCTCCTCCGAAAACGAAGGAAAATCGCCGGCGATCACGTCGTACTGTTCGCGGATGAGATCTTCGCTGTCCGGCATTTCGGTGATCGTGGGCACATAGGAACGCACGAAACTCGTGCTCACGCCCATGCCCGCCAGATCGGGCGGAATCGCCTCCGTATAGGCGTTTTCGATCATCTGGATCACGGTATCGATCGCCGCGAACATGCCGCTTTCGTTGATCGTGATATCCGTAAAGATATATTTGTTCATATCGAACCCGTAATCGTATTGTATCGCGTAGTAAAGTTCGGGATCGGCCTCGTGCAGGTATGCGAGGAACTCATCGGAAAGGTTGTTGGATTTGAGCATGCCGATGAGGTTTTCAAAGGCGTCCTGCACGAAGATGTTATCGAGTTCGGGGAATTTTCCCGCTTCCATATCGCTCTCGTAGATCTCGTTGAAAGAAGAAAGGTCTATCGAACTTTCCGAAATGGTGAGCGGGTAGGCGGAAAGCGTGTCGGTCTGCATACGCGCCATATACGCGCTGAACCCGTTGGAGAGCGCCAGCACGAGCGCCACGCCGATAATGCCGATACTGCCCGCCACGCTCGTTAAAATGGTGCGCCCCTTTTTGCTCATCAGGTTGCGTATCGAGAGCGCAAACGCCGTTCTGTACCCCATTCTCGGCTTTTTCTCGATCTTTTTAACGTAATCCCCCTCGTCGGAATAGGGGGCGGAATCGTCCACGAGTTCGCCGTCTAAAAGGCGGATGATGCGGGTGGAATAGCGCTCCGCGAGTTCGGGGTTGTGCGTTACCATAATCACCAGCCGCTCTTTCGCCACCTCTTTTAAAAGCTCCATCACCTGGATGCTCGTTTCGGTATCGAGCGCGCCCGTAGGCTCGTCCGCCAAAATGATTTCGGGATTGTTCACGAGCGCCCTGGCGATGGCAACCCTCTGCATCTGCCCGCCCGAAAGCTGATTGGGCTTTTTATGGAGCTGGTCTTTGAGCCCCACCTTTTCCAGCGCCTCTTTGGCGCGGGCGCGGCGGGCGGCTTTGGATACGCCCGAAATGGTGAGCGCGAGTTCCACGTTCGCCAGCACAGTCTGGTGCGGGATGAGGTTGTACGACTGGAAAACGAAACCGATGCAGTTGCTGCGGTAGGCGTCCCAGTCCTTGTCGGTATAATCTTTCGTGGATTTGCCCTCGATCACGAGGTCGCCCGAAGTGTAGCGGTCCAGCCCGCCGATGATGTTGAGGAGCGTGGTTTTTCCGCAGCCGGACGGCCCCAGCACGGAAACGAATTCGTTGCGGCGGAAATTGACGCTCACGCCTTTGAGCGCCTCCACGACGTTTTCGCCCGCCGCATAGTGTTTTACGATGTTTTTCAGACTCAGCATGCCGTTACCTCACGTTACCTTTTCGCTCAATCTTGACTTATTTTTCCGTAATTTTATTGCTTTTTCCGCAAATTGTCAAGCGATTGCCGCGCCGAAAACGAAGTTTACCGTTATTTTACGGCGCGAAACGGCATACGCCAGCCCCTCTTTCGCCGCCTCCGCGGTACTGCCCGCCGTCTGCTCCTGCGCCGTGAGATAGAGGGAAACCGCCTTCTCCTCTTCGGGATACACGGTTACCACGATCGTGCCGTTTTCGTCCGTGCGGTAAACGGGGATTTCCCGCTCCGAAAAAATTTCCAGCAAAGCGGAATCGGGAAGGTTATAGGAATTGCCCTCGCCCACGCAGATAACCGCGTTTTTCGGGGCGATGAAGTCGATAAATTCCGCGGCGTTGCTGCCGTGCGTCATCGAACCGTGGTGCGCCGCCTTGTAAACGTCCGCTCCGCCGTCCAGATTGACGGCGTAATAGGTTTCGCCGCCGTGTTTGGGGAACATATTGTTATATACTCCGCTTTCGTAGCGCTGCATCACCTTTTCGGCGGGTTCGCCCGTCACGTCCCCCGTGAACACGATCTTTTTACCCATGTATTCGAGCAGGACGATGGGCGAAACTGCGTTCTTCTGCTCCGCGCTCGGGCTCTTCGCGTGGTTGAGTTCGTAATATTCCCCTTCGGGATCCCGATAATCGGAAGGCGATAAAAACGCCATGAAAAACTCGTCCGTCTGGTTCTCGCTCTCGATCAGTACCCCCATCTGCGAAATCACTCTCTTGCAGAATTGGGTGCTGCCGTCCTCCGCCGTATACTTTTCCTCTTCGAGCTCGGCGACGAACTTGGTATAAACCTGCGCGGTGATCACGCCATCTTCGATATAGGGAACGAACGCCTTTTCCACCTCGAAGGCTTCGAGCACCTGCACCATATTGCCCACGTGGTCGGCATCGCTATGGGTGAGCATAAGATAATCGATGACCTCCACGCCGAGATCTTCCAGATAGCCGACGATATAACGGCTCGTATCCGTTTCGCCCGTATTCCGTCCGTTTCCCGAATCGATGAGCATCACCGTATCGTCGGGAAATTCGATGAAAATGGAATCGCCCTGCCCCACGTCGAGATAATGCACGCGCAGTTCGCTCTCGCCCTTGGCGGTGTTCTGCCCGCGCTCGTCCGCGCCGAAAATCGCCTGAAAATAATCGTCCACCCGCTTTCTGAATTCGGGCAGCGCAAAATAGCACACGATCGCCGCGATGAGCGCGATCAGCACCAATACGACGATCACTTCTATACTGATTTTTATTTTACTCCGTTTCTTCGCCATCTCCCTTCTCCTTCTTCTTCGCCGCCTTCGCGCCGTTCAGCGCGGCGATGCCCTCTTTGACGGCGGGCATTTCCTTCATCGCTGTTTCGTAGCCGATCTCATACATCTCGTGCAGGCCGGAAAAGCTCGCCGCACTGTATTCCGAAAGGGGCGGCTTCAACATAATATCGGAATTGTCGTACCCCTTCTGCGAAGTGTTGCCGTATTCGAAGGGCATCTTCGCCAGCCAGTCGCCGATGATGCTCTTTTTCTCCTTTTTGAATGCCGAAAGGTCTATGCCCACCACGAACTGCGCGCCCATCTGCCGCGCGAGATCGGCGGGAACGGCGTTGGAAAACGCGCCGTCCACCAGCAGCCGCCCGTCGATTTCCACGGGCTTGAAAAAGGGCGGATAGGAACTCGAAGCGCACAGCGCCTTCGCCACGCTGCCCTCTTTTAAATCGACTTCCTCCCCCGTGCGGTAGTCCGTGGCGGTGCACATGAAGGGCTTTTTCAGTTCGTTGAAAGAAAGATCGCCGATATAGCGGTTGATCACGTCTTCCAGCCCCACGGTATCCATCTTCACCATAAACATATTGGTGATTTCCTTGAAATTCACCGTTTCGAGCAGATGGAGGATCTCGTCCGCGCGGTAGCGGTCTGCATAAAACGCGCCCACGATGCTGCCGATGCTCGCCCCCGCAACCACGTCGAATTCGATGCCGTTTTCCTCGAACGCGCGGAGCGCGCCGATGTGCGCCATTCCCTTCGCCCCGCCGCTGCCCAGCGCGAGGCCGAGTTTCTTCTTCGGTTTTTCTCTTTTAAAAAGTTTATGATACCATGCCATGTTTCACTCCTTGGGCGCGCCGTCGTCCTCTTTTTTCTCGGGCGGAAGTTCCGCCTGCTCTTCCGCCTTTTTCGGCTTTGTGAGCGCGACTTTCACGATAAAGACGACGAGCATCACGACGACGAGCGCAAACAGCCCGTATAATATATAATCCACATAGTCGATAAAAAGTTCCGCAAGAACGGAGATGATCAACCCCGCGACGAGGTTGCCCCCCAGCACGGGGAGGATGACCTGGCGGAATTTCAGCCCGAGGAACACGGCGATGGCGGTGCCCGTCCATACCCCCGTCATCGGGAGCGGAATGGCGATAAAGATGAAAACGCCCATCATCTTGATGCCCGCTTCCCCTAATTTTCCCTTGCGGTTTTTCACCTCGTCCGCTTTTTTTTGGAAATACGCCTCCACTTTGTTCGCAAAGGAGTTGAACCACTTTATCTTTTTCAGCAGATTCAGGATGGGGCGGAGCAGGAAAAAGATCGGGATAAACACGATGGTGGAACCGATATAAGACGCCCCGAGCGCCGCAAAAAAACCCAATCCGCTCGCCCGCGCGAAGAGGATGGCGCCTTTGAGTTCGATGAGCGGAATCACGGAAACGAGCATCGCCGTGAGCGCGGGGTTGCCGATAAGGTTGTTTACCGATTCGATGAAATTATCCAAAATTTGTCCCTCGTCAGATTGCTTTTTTCTTACAATATAAGTATAATGTTCGATGGAAGGAAAAGTCAAATAAAAAAAGGATAAAAAATTTTTATGACTACCCAGCAGATGCTCGCGGGGTTCCGCCGCGCGATAACCGAATATAAAATGATACGGGACGGGGACAAGATCGCCGTGGGGCTTTCCGGGGGGAAGGACAGCCTCACCCTGCTCAAACTCCTCGCCGCTTATCGGAAGTTTTCCCCCGAACGCTTTGAAATGATCGCCGTAACGGTGGATTTAGGCTTTTCGGGGGCAGATTTTTCGCCCCTCGCCCGCTTTGCCGAGGAGCTGGGCGTGCCGTATGCGCTCGAAAAGACGGATATCGGCGAAATCGTGTTCGACATCCGCAAGGAGAGCAACCCGTGCGCGCTGTGCGCCAAGATGCGGAAGGGCGCGCTCAACGCCGCCGCCGTGAAAAACGGCTGCAACAAGGTGGCGCTGGGGCACCATGCGGACGATTTTCTGGAAACCATGCTGCTTTCCTTTTTCTATGAAGGCAGGCTTTCCACTATGCCGCCAAAGGCTTTGCTCGACCGTATGGGCGTGGTGCAGATCCGCCCCATGATGTTTCTGGAAGAGAAAAACATCGCCGCATACGCGCGCGATCTGCCCGTATGCAAAAACCCCTGCCCCGCGGATAAGGAAACCCGCCGCGAATACGTGAAAAACCTCGTTGCGGAGATCAAGAAGGAAATCCCCTTCGCGCGCGATCGGATGGTTGCCGCCCTGATGCACCCCGAACGCTATCATCTTTTCGATAAATTCCAAAGCGAAATCGACCTGTATTAGCGCGGGCGCGGCACGGAAACGCGGGGAATGCCTGTGCGGGCGGCGGGGCGGCGGCAGAATCGGCGTGCAAGTGCATTTTTTGCCAAGAAAAAAGGGCGCGGACCGCGCCCCTTTTTTCCTGGCTATTTATCTTGGCTATTTGTCATATAATCCCTGAAACGTAAGCGAATTTCCGCCCGACACCGTGAGCAGAATGTAGTTGCTCCCGTGGCTGTCCGCTCCGCCCGCGTTGCCGAACAGGGCGTTGCTTTCCGTGGGCTGCAAATTGCCGTCGTATGCGCCGAGCGCGCTCCCCGCCGGGGAGATGTCTATTGCCTCCGTCTGCTTTCCGCCCGTTAAAACGATTGTTTTCGAAATCGGCGTAACCTTTCCCCCGACGGAGATTTCCAGCGAGAGCGTTACGCTCTGCCCGCTTTGCCCTTCGAGTTCGAGCGACAGCGCGGTGAGCGGCGCGCCCGCTTTGGG
>CALVZR010000231.1 GCA_944372565.1 uncultured Clostridia bacterium
CCGCGTGTTCGCCGTGGCGTATTTTTCGGCATTGACGAAATATTTTCCCCCCAACATCTTGCCGACATATTGTTTATTTATGGAAGCGCAGCGGTCGCAGTCTTCCGCAGTTCCTTTCAACGCCGCAAGTTTTTCGTTCAGGCTTTCCAGGCTGTCTTTGCTCAACGGCGTACTTGTACGCACCGGCACCTTTTCCGCCAACTTCCCTTCCGCAATATCGCCTATTCCTTCCGCGTCCTTCACGCGGTTCGAGGCATAGAACAGCCCCAGCCACGCCTCGGCGTTTTCGGGGTCGGCGTCCAGCACCTTATTGTAATAATCCTGCGCCGCGTCGTAATCCCCGCTTTCCGATTCCTGTTTCGCGCGTTTTAACAGCGAATTCACCGTGGCGCTCGCGCCCGCCGCGGGCGTTGCCGTTGCAGCCACGTTTTTCAGCCGCTCTTCCAGAGCGCGCTGCTGTTCTTCAAACGCCTTCTTCTGCTCCTCGATCTGGCGGCGAATCTCCTCCGCCTCGTCGTTTTTGTGCGTTAAGCCGAACTTCGCGGAAAGCGCGTCCGCGATTTCTATTTCATATCCCCCCGCCGGATATTTCGCAAGGTTGATTCCCTGCCCCCGCAAAAACGCGGGCAGTACGCTCGGCGAAATCCCCTCGAACACCGCGCATCCCGCTCCCGTGAGGTTTTCGTCGAACACCCTGTCGCGGAAACGCGACCATTCGTTTTTCACCCACGCGGAGTTCATATTCTCTTCGCTCGCCGCCACCAGGATGAAAAACTTACAGCTGTATAACGCCTTGTAAATAATCGGCTCGTAATCTTCCCCGATGCGGTCCCGCAGCGTTACTTCCGAAAAGAACGTCTTTATTCCCCGCTTTTCCAGCTCGTCGTAAATGCGCCGCGCCACGCCCCTTTCCTTGGTAGGGTTGCCGTCTTCATCCGTAGATTTGAAGGAGATGAACACGTCGTAGTCCTCTTCTTCCTCCAGACGGCGTTTAATATTTCTCTGCAACCTGTCGATGATTCCCGCTTTCCGCTCGTAGATCTCTTTCTGCTCTTCCGTGGCGTTTTCCAGCGCTTTCAAGTAATTCTCGTCTTCCAAAATGCTCTTCTGCACCGTGCGGCGGCAGGTGGGAATCCTCTTTTTCGTGCGCGGGTCTTCCACGTATTCGATGCCGTATGTACTGATCGCCAGCCCCCAATACGCTTCCGAATCTTCGGGGTTGCGCTCGGTTACCAACTTGTATTCCGTGATCGCCCCGTCGAAGTCGTTTTTCAGGCGGTATTCGTTCGCGCGGTTGAGCGCAAGCACCAGCGCCTCGCTCTTTTCCGCCTTGAAATGATATACGTTTCCGCAAAACGGGCATTTTGCGCTCTTTCCGTCCTCCGCATATACGAGCGCTCCTCCGCACGATTCGCAGTTCATTGTTCCGTATTGCATGATCTCCGTTCTCCTTCCCTGTATTTTCTTTATTCTAACACTCCGCGGGGTATTTTGCAACCCTTTATCCGCACAATCCGATAAGATTTTCCTTTTTCCGCGAAAAAAATCCGCCTTATTCGGCGGATTTCGTCTGTTTTTTCCCGATTTCGCGCACCGCCTGCCAGACGTATGCCACGGGAACGAGTTCTATTTTTCCTTTCAGCCCCTCCACGGAATGTAGGTTGCTCTTGGGCAGGAGCACGCGCTTAAACCCCGCGTTGATGCACTCGCGCACCCGCTTTTCCGCGTGGGAAACGCCGCGCACTTCGCCCGTGAGCCCCACTTCGCCGAAACACGCCGTGCCCGCGTCCACCACCGAGCCGGTGTAGGCGCTCGCCAGCGCGAGGAGCACCGCCAGATCGACCGCCGGTTCTCCGATGCGGATGCCGCCCATGGCGTTGAGGTAAACGTCCTGCGAATAAAAGGGAAGATTTGCCTTCTTTTCGAGCACGGCGAGCATGAGAACGAGTTTATTGTAATCCACGCCCAAACTCATGCGGCGGGGCATACCGAACACCGTTTTGGAAACGAGCGCCTGGATTTCCACGCACATACACCTGTTTCCCGAAAAAAACGGGGCGACCACGCTGCCCGCGTTTTCCCCGCGGCTTTCGGACATAAAGATGCCCGCATAATCCTTCACGCCCGCAAGCCCCGTTTCGCGCATTTCAAAAACGCCCACTTCGTTCACCGAACCGAAACGGTTTTTCACCGCCCGCAAAATGCGGTAGTTGTTTTCCGCGTCGCCCTCGAAATACAGCACGGTGTCCATGATGTGTTCGAGCACTTTTGGCCCCGCGATGGCGCCTTCCTTGGTGACGTGCCCCACCAAAAACACCGTGATGTTCCTCGCCTTCGCCAGGCGCATCAGGCGGGAGGCGCACTCGCGCACCTGCCCCACGCTGCCCGCGGAGGAGGACATCGCCTCGAGATACACCGCCTGAATGGAATCGACGATGAGCACCTGCACGCCGTCCAGACACTCTTCTATGTTTTCGAGCGCCGTTTCGTTCATCACGAGCAGGGTATCCGACTGCACGCCCAGGCGGTTGCACCGCAGTTTGAGCTGCGAAACGCTCTCTTCCGCCGAAACGTACAGCACTTTATATGCTTTGGAAAGCGTGCCCGCGACCTCGGTCAAAAGGGTGGATTTGCCGATGCCCGGATCGCCGCCGAGCAATACCATCGAGGCGGGCACGATGCCGCCGCCGAGCACCCTGTCCAGCTCCGCGATGCCCGAAGGGATACGGGCGAATTTTTCTTCTTTCACGCTGCTCAGCGGGCGGGGGCGCTCGAAACGCGCCGCCGTTTTGCCCTTTTCGGGTTCTTTGGGCGTTTGCAGTTCCTCCACAAAGGTGTTCCACGCCCCGCAGTTCGGGCATTTCCCCAGCCACTTGGGGCTTACCGTGCCGCACTCCGAACAAACGTATGCCGTTGCCGTTTTCGCCATAAATTATCTGCCGCTCTTTTCGTAAAGGGAAATCCAGTTTTCCGCTTTTTTCAGAAATTCTTCGTTGTTTTCGGTCTTTTTCAGCATGCCGAGCAGGCTTTCGAGCGCGTCGTTTCTTTCGGAGAGGATCCTGCGGAGTTTATACTCCACGTCGAGCTCTTTCGGCGTGAGCAGCAGCTCTTCCTTTCTCGTGCCCGACTTGTTGAGGTCGATCGCGGGGAAAATGCGGCGCTCGGAAAGCGCGCGCGAAAGGTGGATTTCCATATTGCCCGTGCCTTTGAATTCTTCGTAGATCACGTCGTCCATACGGCTGCCCGTTTCCACCAGCGCGGTGGAGAGAATGGTGAGCGAACCGCCGTCCTCGATATTGCGCGCCGCGCCGAAAAATTTCTTCGGCCCTTCGAGCGCGGCGGGATCCAACCCGCCCGAAAGCGTTTTGCCCGAGCCTTCGGTGGCAGCGTTGTACGCGCGGGCGAGGCGGGTGATGGAATCCATTAAAATCACCACGTCCGTGCCCACTTCCACCAGCCGCTTGGCGCGGCTGATCACGAGTTCCGCCGCGCGGATATGGTGCATGTTGTTTTCGTCGAACGTGGAATACACCACTTCGCCCGAAACGCTGCGCTTCATATCGGTCACTTCTTCGGGGCGCTCGTCGATTAAAAGCACGATGAGCTTGACCTCTGGATAGTTGTATTCTATCGCCTGCGCCAGCCGTTTCAAAAGCGTGGTTTTGCCCGCTTTGGGCGGAGAGACGATCAGCCCGCGCTGGCCGAACCCGATGGGCGAAAACAAATCCATGCAGCGGAGCGCGAGGTCTTCCCCGTTTTTGCGTTCCAGGCGGATGCGCCGCGTGGGATAATACGGGATGAGATCG
>CALVZR010000232.1 GCA_944372565.1 uncultured Clostridia bacterium
GAGGACGAGGAATGTTATCTAGTGATGTTCCGTTTCGCAACGAGCGATTACTATGCGGCGCCCGTGGATATCTACCAAAGCGATTTTTGGGGAACGGTACATAAGGGGCAGGCATATGTGGCAAGGCAGAGCGTGTTCTTCGATTTCGACGTTATCGATTTGACGTTCAACAAGGACGGCGTATATACCGTTATCCCCGTCGTGTCCGATCCCATCGACATCGTGAACGATCTGACGAGCCCCACGGATATGGGAGATGACGGGCTGAACATTTTGGCACTTATAGCATTGATCCTGATCCTTATTGTCGTGCTTGTTGTATTGATGCCCGTACTGCCGTACATCGCAAAGGGCATCGTGTGGCTCGTCTGTCTGCCGTTCAAGGCGATAGCAAAGTTGTGTAAAGGGATAGCGGCCAGCGCTAAAAAGAGGAATGAAAGGAAACGCGAAAAGCAGAACGAGAAGAAGAACGAATAAAGGACAAGCGGCGGCAAGCCATTGCCGCCGCGATACGGAGGAATTATGAAAAAGCGGCTAAAAAGGATATTGGCGGTTACGGTGATCATTGTCGTTATACTCATTATAAGTTATCTCATTTACACGGGAGGTCAGACCGGTGCGTAGAAACATCGTTATAACAGCAATCATTTTCATAGGCATGTTTTTGCTCGGCGTGTTCGTGTTCTCGGATTCGTACCTGCGTCTCGGAGAGAGTTTCCGCGATCTGGGCAATTCCGCTGCGTATTACTTTTGCAAACTGTTCGGGATAGAAAACGACATAACGGTGACTGTCAACGGATATTCGAATGTCTTTTCGTGGGGAACGGTTCTGCCGGAGGATTTTGACGAGTTCAAAAAGAGCGCGGGGAATTATTTTGCCCTGCTGCTCGACGCGGAAAACTTTGCGGGCTGGGGCAATACCGTGGTAGACTTTTTGGAAGTTGCCTTAAAGGTACTGCTGCTCGCTTTACCCTGCGTTTTTATCATTATCATGCTCGTGAAGAAGCTCTATAAGAGCGGGAATACGAAGCACGGGAAGGATACAGTGCCGCTCAAAGTATTCAAGTGGCTGGCTCGGTGGACGTATCAGCCCATAAAGCGGACGGTGCTGTCGTACAGAGAATTTCTGCAAGAGTATAGATTTTTATGGGTGCTATGGTGGGTTTTATGGGCGGTTCATCTCAATCTCGTTTCCATACTCGTGGAGTTCATCGCCTATTATCTCTGGTTCGTCGTGTCTTTCGATATTCTCACCCTCTACACACAGGTCAATAAGCTGCTCATAGATTTACAGGTTATATTCAAACATTTCCCGTGGTGGAGCATAGCAATGGCGGCATACTTCTTGTTTACGCGTTGGAGGAAGGGGATTGCCTTAAGCAGACTGCGGCACTACGAGGCACGGAATTGCGGTTTTATCAACGAATTGCCTATCGTGAGTATGTCCTGCGGTTCTATGGGCAAGAAGAAAACGACGCTCATTACGGACATGATCCTGTCGCAGGAAGTCATGTTCCGACAGAAGGCATTGCAGATTTTGCAAAACAACGACATGAAGTTCCCGCACTTTCCGTGGGTGTGTTTTGAGAACGAATTGCGGGCGTGTATGGAATATGGCACAGTGTGCAATTTAGCGACGGTGAAAGAATGGGTAAACCTGAAACGAAGGCGGTTCGAGCGGCACGGCAACAGCGATTGGCAGCTCTTCGGGTACGACGTATGTAGGTACGGCGGAGAGTTCGACGATGCCCTGAAAACGAGCGGTTTATTTGATGTCCTCGAAACGTATGCGCAGGCTTATTTCATCTACATCATGCAGAGCAGCCTCATCGTGGCGAATTATTCGATACGGACGGATAACAGATTTTTGGAGCAAGGCAATTTTCCGCTATGGCTCACGGATTTCTTTTCGGAACGCGGCAGAAGAGTACACAGCCGCCATGCACATATCCTCGACTTTGACGTGTTGCGGCTTGGAAGGAAGGTCATTGAGAACAATCCCAAAGCCGGCAGTTTCGAGTTCGGAGTGGTCGGGATCACGGAGATAGGCAAGGAGCGCGGGAACAATCTGGAGCTGAAAGAGGTCAAGAAGGGTACAGATGAGGCGAACCAGAAGAATGACCTTTTCAATTCGTGGCTGAAGATGTGCAGGCATTCCGCTACGGTAGATAATTTCCCGTTCATCAAGGTATTCACGGACGAGCAGCGGCCGGAAAGCTGGGGAGCGGACGCGCGTGATTTGTGCGACGTCATTCATATCGTGTCGTCGGGGGATACGCGGCTGACTCTCCCGTTCTATACGATAGAAGAGATGATCTCGGAATGGGCGTTCAATCGGTTTATACGGCTGTACGAGGATTTCCGTTTCAGGCGCGGAGATAATACATTGCTCGTTCATGTCCTCAAAAGCGTAACGGCGTGGCTGTGGAGAAGGAATATCCGTGTATATAACCGATACGGGTATAGTATCTTGCGCATCGAGAAGGAGCGCGGCACGATGGACGGCAAGGTGGAGAATAAGAAGTATTTTATCATGAACGCAAAGATATACAGCAGGCGCTTTGCAACGGACTGTTTTTCGGACTATTTCAACGATATGGCAAAGAAGTCGGGCGCAGGGCTGAACGATTACAGGGAATACGTCACGGAAAAAGCAACGGTGGAGGAGCTGAAACAGCAAAACAGTTATTTTGTGAATGCGCTGTATAAAGAGGACGATGCCGCGTAAGGGAAAAACTATAAAGCCGGGAGATTTTCTTTCGGCTTTATAGGCATACAAAAAAACAGACCGACAAGGAGGTGATGCCGATGCCGTTTGCAAAGTGTAAGGTGTATTCAGACGGCAGCCATTACATAGCTATCCCGCCAAAACCGCAGAAACCGCGGCCGAAGAAGGGCGCAAAAGTCAAAAAGGAAATACCCGACCTGGAAGAAATGGACAATGATGAAGCGGAGGACTGCCCGTTCGATAAGCCTGCGCAGCCCGTGCAGATGAGCCTGTTTGAAGGTGAAAAGCTGGTTGATG
>CALVZR010000233.1 GCA_944372565.1 uncultured Clostridia bacterium
AAAGGAGAAAATGACCATGGCCTTTGACTACAAGAAGGAGTACAAGGAATTCTATCTGCCGCCCAGGACGCCGGGCCTCATCACCGTGCCCGCCATGAACTTTCTGGCGGTGCGGGGAAAAGGCGACCCTAATGAAGGAGGGCGGCGCCTACAAGCAGGCCCTGGGGATGCTCTACGCGGTGGCCTTCACCATCAAAATGAGCAAGCTGAGCAAGCACAAGCTGGAGGGCTACTTCGACTATGTGGTACCGCCTCTGGAGGGCCTGTGGTGGCAGGAGGGCCGCCAAGGGGTGGACTACGCCCGAAAAGCGGAGTTCCAGTGGATCTCCCTCATCCGCCTGCCGGAGTTCGTGACGGAGGAAGTCTTTGCCTGGGCCGTCTGGGAGGCCGCGGAGAAGAAGCAGCAGGACTTCTCCCCGGTGGAGTTCCTCCCCTGGGAGGAGGGGCTGTGCGTCCTGTGCATGCACATCGGCCCCTACGACAACGAGCCCGCCACCGTGGCGGCCATGGAGGAATACGCCCGGGCACAGGGCTGTGAGCTGGATCTCAGCCAGGGCCGGTACCACCACGAGCTCTATCTGAGCGACGCGCGGCGGACCAAGCCGGAAAAGCTGAAGACCGTCCTCCGCCTGCCGGTGCGGAGGTGCTGTCCTTCGGACACCGGTGCGGAAGAGAAAAAGGGGTGAGGTTATGGCGACTTCCAGGGTGACCGTCCGCTTCCCCTGCCCTGTTGAACAGGTGTGGCAGACCGTGACCGATCTTTCCAGCACCGCCTGGCGCAGTGACCTGACCCGGGTGGAAGTGCTGGACGAGACCCACTTCGTGGAGCACACCAAGGGCGGCTATGCCACCCATTTCACCGTCACGGCCTGGGAGCCCCTCCGGCGCTGGGCTTTCACCATGGAAAACGGCAGCATGACCGGCGCCTGGGAGGGGATCTTCGAGGCGGCGGAGGACGGTACCCGGCTCTGCTGCACGGAAACAGTCCATGCCACGCGCTGGTGGATGCGTCCCCTTGTCCCCGGCTATCTGAAGCGGCAGCAGAGGCGGTATCTGGACGATCTGCGGCGGGAATTGACGCAGTAAGTTTCCCGCAGGAAAGGACAGCTCCGGCAGACATTTCACGGCGCTTTTGGATGAAATCTTTATGCGCGGCTTGTAAAAACGAGGGCCACATGTTATCATAGTGAGCAGAAAACGGTTAAAAACCGGGATTGTGGGCGATTATCTTCACTAAAATTATTACATTATGTGCCGGAAGGAGAACACAAGATTATGTGCCCCAATCCCTAACCCCCAAAAAGAAGATGAGCGCATCGTTTCTTTTCCATCAACAGAACATACAGAGGAAAAACGCCATGGAAATTCAAAAACGGAAAAAGGAAAAATTAGACGACTATTTTTCCCGGTTAGATGCAGAAGGGTTCAAATTGGCGGCTTCTTATCAGAATATAACGATTGAGGACATCGAAAGGGTCCTTCGCTGCCTTCATCAGTTTTCCCTTGATAAGCGCGATGCTATTTGGTGTTTGCTCAATTCAGATTTTCCTTCTCCCTTTCCCAACGCGGCAGGTTATTCGATTGCAGACGGCGCTTCCATCGCACAGATCGGGTGCTATATAGGCTTTCTGATGCGACACAGCGGAAAGCTTGATCGCGAAGGGCGTGACTATTGGATCAAGCCGCTGATTGATGATATTGCAGCCATTGAACGCGTCACCTACCACAATGGTTCTTTTGTACCGGGACATTTAAAGGCAAAATCGCCTCATTTGGCATATAGGCTTACTCCGCATTTTAAGCAGCTTTTGATGCATGCCGGAAGCGAGGACTTTGAAGAACAGCTCGCATCGTACATTGAACGCGTCGATCAGCGTTTAGCTGCGTTTTCGGAGCTGGAGCGGGCCGCCAGGGACAGCATTGCCATGCCCGGCCACAAGAGACTGATCCAGGATTCCATTTCCGCATATGCGGGTGTTTTTTTACCTGGATATATCCCCGTGTTTACTGATTGTGCTGATGGGGACCGTGTTACGCAAGAGGAACGTTTGCTTTTGGATCAATACGGAATTGTTTTTGGCTCCATAGATGATGTGTGGCCCGATGTAATATTATATCATCCTCAGCATGAGACGCTGTGGTTTATCGAAGCTGTCACGTCAGATGGCGAGGCGGACATTCATAAGGTTGAGGGGCTAAAAGCCATATGTAAGCGCTCAGGAAAAAATTACGGTGGAACGACCACGACATATGAGACGTGGAAATATTTTGCAGCACGCCAGAAAAGAGAAAACAACCTGGCTCCAGGGACATATGTTTGGGTCCGGGAGTGTCCGAATAAATTTTTCAGGGTTTGCTGAATCACAGCAGCATAGGGGCAGAAATCAAATGATTTCTGCCCCTATGCTCATCATGGCCCCTGCCGCCTTATCTCCCCTGCTTCTTAAATCTCGACGTCACTCAGGCGGTACTTCTCGATTAAGAATCGGTTAACAGCGCTCGTATCAGATTCCCTTTTAAGATATGCCAGTTCATCATCTGTAAATTGCGGAACAGAAAAGTGTTGGATATATTTTTTTTGATAACACTTGTAGTTCCCCTCAATTGCATAGCTCGTTTTCGAAATATAATAATCCATGACCACTGAATTCAGAATTCTCTGCAAAATCTCCAAATCAAACTGCGGAGGCTCCAAAATCGCATAGCCATTGCAAAACAGCGCCGTTTTACTCTCTTCCAGCATAAATTTGGGATGCAAACTGAAGGTGGGGAAAAGCAATTTTCTGCCGTTGTTTCCTAGCCCCTGGCTCCTGCCGTACGCATACCAGGCCACCGCGTTCCCCTTTCCTTTATCCCTCCCGTCCAAACTGGCGCGGCACTGACACAGGTATTGGTAACAATGGGGATAACGCTGCGACAGAATCTGCTCAGGAATAATTTGATAGTTTCTATTGGAGGTATCGGGACGCGAGCCTTGCTCTATTTCGGTATACGGGAAAATAATCGATTGTTTTGCATCGGCCAGGGAGCGTTCCGCCTTAATGTTGGAAACTTTATAAATGCCGCGGGTAATCTCCGGTTCGATGAGGTATTTGGTTTCTTCAAGATATTTATAGTACATCCCTTCCTTTGGGTCGAAGCCGTCCACAAGATATACCTTGTCCCGTAACGTTGCAATGCCAACACGAATATGTGGTTTAATGGGGAAGCCGGACTGTTCAATTTTTCTGATATTTGCTCGTTCATTTTCATTCAGAAGGTTCCAGCCGGAGGGGTCCAGCTCATCCGTGGGTATGCAGAGAAGCTGGGCGTTATTCAGCGCGCCTTTCACATCAGCGCTCTTCCTGATCGTGGCATATGTCAGATTTTCGGAACCGCAGGCCTTCAGGAACAGCAACGAGTTGTATGTCCTCACAGGGGCAAAAATCATATTTTCGCCAAAATCAATGATTTTTGAAAGATATTTGTTCTCCGCCAAATACTTCCGGAGAGCTTCAGCCGCTGTAATGGTCAGGTAGTTGTTGGGAACGATAAAACCCAACCTTCCGTTCCCAAACAAAAACCTCATGCTCTGCTCGATGAACGCATAAAATATATTAAAAGTGCCCTTTCGAGTTGTTTGATACTGTTTTTTCAAATAGGAAATGGTATCTTTGCTCATGTCATGCGTATTAACATAGGGCGGGTTTCCGATGATAAAGTGAAATGCTTTTTTACCAAACAACTTACACCAATTCTCTTTTAAGCTGTCAGCCGCCTTAATATGAAAGCTCAATGCATCAGCGGATTCGCCTTTGGAGAGGGCAAGAAGCGTTAAAAGCTCCTTCGTGCGCCTCACATTATCCTTGCTGATATCAATACCGAAAATATTTTGAGAAATCGTCTCAGCAACGGATTTGTTTAGCCTTAAAGCCACTTTTTCCGCCGCCAGTACCAGAAAAGCCCCGCTTCCGCAAGCGGGATCGATGATGATACTATCCTCTCCCAACTGCTCATTCAGTGTGTTTTCCAGAATATACTCCACGATATAGCACGGCGTGAAAACAACTCCATTTTCGCGCTTTTCACAATCTTCCACCAAAGCTTCAAATACATTTTCAAGAAGTTTGAGCGAAAGAGCGCCGTTTGAGACACGAGTGACAATTTCGCAGACTTCAGGCTGGGCATACCGCAAAATGTCATTCAAAATTTTCGGATAATGTACACATCCGAGCCGCTTTTGCTGAAGAAACGCCCAAATCAAACTCGCTTCGATTTGCAGATCCGAGTATTTGGAAGGTATTTGTCTCAATATAATTTCAGCTGTCATTTGATCACCATAACAAAGTATACCTGATTTTATGAAATTTTGCAAAGGTTGTGGAACCTGCCGCTATATGCTAAACTATTGGTAATCCGATCGAAAAGAGGGATACCATGGCTTTCATTGATGATCAATTGCTCCGATTTAAAACAGAGCTTGAAGCGGCCATTCTCGCCGGAGGGGTAAAGGGAAAAGAGTCTATTATCAGATCTTCCGCATTGATCAATCTGATTCACGATGCAGTAAAGTATGAGCTGATTCAAAACGGAATCGATCCTTCCCAGATATATCCACATTTAGGTGAAACCAAGCCGGAGATGAAAATCGCTGGTTTTTTGAAGCAGAAAGATCAGGATGTTTGTGTCGCGCCCAAAAATATAGCCCGAGTTAAGAGACGCATTTCCTGGGGACCTTTGGCAAATGAAAATGTAACGGATATCTATGGCAAGGAGTATACAAGAAACACCCTGATTATAAATGTACGAAGCCAGATGAGCAGCATTGCAAAAAATACCGATACCCTCTTTGAACGAACTTTTGCCGAAGCGCTTAATCTCCACATGATGTACCGGGATGCTGTTTTGGGGGAGGTATATTTAATCCCGGTTTACGAGTATGATGAAGCAACCATGAATGAAAGAAGAATTACATTTAAGTCTCATCAAACAAATGTAGCCAAATACATCAGCTTTTTCACCGCCATCAATGGCCGCACAGACCCAGATGATGAACTCTACAAATATGAGCGTTGTACACTATTGATTGTGGACTTCAAGCACAAACAGCCCATCTTATACAGAACAACAGCCCAGTTAGTTGAAGCCGGGCTGCTGCCAAAAGGGTTTTCTTTGGCTCTGGAGGCGCTGTCATTTGATACCTTTTCTAAAGATATCCTCGCCTCTTATGCGCAGCGCTTTGATTTGAATAATTTAAAGGTTTGATAAAATTGAACCTCTAAATCATTCAGATGTCAAGTTTTATCGCTCTTTTCTTTTTCGTGCGCCATTGTGTCCTGCTGACAGGAGGCGGGACATAGGAACGCCGCCCGGAAGCTGCTGTATGACGGATTCCACATGCCTCCGCCCACGGAGGCGGCCGAGCAGAAAGAGGAATGCTCCATAGCCAACCTCTCCGGCGGCTTCAAATTGGCCTGGGACTTATTCGATGAACTGAATCCCTACGAAAGCGGACATCCGTCTCGGTGCGATAAGACCGAAATGGATGTCCGTTTTGATTCATTGGGCAAAAAATTCTATGTGAGAAGAAAAAACGTAAGCGGCAAAAAAGCACTGGTTGAAGGGGGAAAAAGGATATGCCATGTGTTGATAAAACAGATGCAGGCCCTGGTGCAAAACAAAACCGCCGCACAGCGGCGGCCCCAAACCGCAACCCAGCGAAGCGGTTGCGGTTTGGAAGCGATGAGCAGCAGAATGAGCGCGATGAGCTTTGCAATGAAATGAAAAAGCTCGTCGCAAGCGACATATCGCTTGCGACGAACTGGTGCCAGTAGTGGGACTCGAACCCACA